>CAZEQW010000030.1:0-12860 GCA_964514505.1 uncultured Erysipelothrix sp.
ACGAAACCGTATGACTTTCAACTTTTTTAAGGTCACGTGTAAATAACATGTCCGCAATCTCAATAGCTTTATCTCCACTTAGTCGAATGACAGAGATAGCACTTTCTTGAAGCGCTGTTATAATCGCAACAATTGTATCATTTAATTCCATGTATACATTATAGAATATTACCTAACCACTAGCAACGAAGATGAAACACATACACACAAATTGATTATAAATACGAACGTTAAGTCTTATACATGATTCCCTTACTAATCTAGTAAACATCACATCTATGAAATAAGAGGCCTAGGCCCCTTATTTCAAATCAACACTATGACTCTCATTATTGTCATACAATCCAAAGTTATTAGTAAACTCAAGGAACATTTCATTGTTAGGTATTCTAACTCGATATCGAGTTGTAGTATTATCAGATCCCTGCAAAGTAAAAGTAAGATCAACATCATTAATTGACACTGCATTAGTAGGCCCTTTCTTCTGATTTGAGACACTCCACTCAAACTCTGCCCACTTAAACTTTTCAGCCTCAGGTGCGGACTCTTGATTATCATCTATGATTCCAATATATGTGATATCATGATTTAGTCTTTTCATAACTAGATGAGTATCACTCACTACATATATTGCTATATTTTTCATTTTTTCTCATCTATATCCTCTAAGCAAAGTATAGTGTCCTGTTAATAACTGAATTAATGGTTCTCTACACTTTCATCTGCTTTCAACTTATCTGAAATAAAGTAAAATACAACATTATAATGACTAGTTAAAAACACAAGCACTCAACTACTCTAGCAACTATATTAACCCATGTCCTTTTACCTCTAAGTTTTTATGTTTAATTAATTCTTTTAAAAACAGGTCACCTTAAACTTTTGAATGTAATATATCAAAAGTAAACTAGAGTAACTTCGCTGGATTGAGCAAAGAAAAAAGGCCTTATTTAGCCTTCTCAATAACTTCTATTCCACTACCTGATGCAATCATTGCGATATCACATCTATTAATAAATAATCCATGTTCAATAACACCCACCATCGACTTAAGTTCATGTGCCAAAGCAACAGGATCTTCAATCTTGTCTAAGTGTAAATCGATAATATAGTTTCCCGAATCCGTAATATGCTTACTTCCCTCTTTCATTCTATAGGTTGGCTTATAACCTTTTTCTTCAAATATGTTGAATACTTGTTTAGAACCATATTGGACAACTTCAATTGGCAAAGGAAACTTACCAAGGTGTTCTACTTTCTTAGAATCATCTGCAATCCAGATTACCTTCTTAGAAATGTTTGCTACTACCTTTTCAAATAAAAGAGCAGCACCACCACCTTTAATACCATCTAGATTAGGATCGATTTCATCTGCACCATCAATAGTAAGGTCAACATGACTAACATCATCTACATCAACAAGCTTAATTCCAAGTTCTTCTGCTTGATTCTTAGATGCAACTGATGTAGGAATACCAACTATATCAAGTCCCTCTTCCTTAACTCGACGCCCTAATTCTTCAATCATATAGTATGCTGTAGATCCTGTACCAAGACCAACAATCATACCATTTTCAACATACTTTGCTGATGCAATTCCTAATTGCTTCTTTAAATTCATAGTTTACCCTCATTCTTCAAAGTCTCTAACATCTTTCGCACCTCAGTACTGGCATCATTTTGAATCTCAATGATTTCTGCACCATTACGATATGCTAACTCACGAAGCTCAACTGCAATAGCAGTATGACGCGATGCCCCAATAACTAATAGAACATCATCCTCGCCTAGCTGATTTACCAAGTTCATAGCCTTTTGGTAGTTAGGTGCTGGATCACCATAAAGAACTGGCTTATTCCATAATTCATGAGCATAGCTAAGTTCATCAGCATCAGGAAGAACACCATGAAGTGGTAAAGCTCTACTTCCTGCTCTATCATGCAGCCCATCAATATTCATAGTAATGACGCTTACTCCATATTCAGCTAACGCAAGGTGCGCATCATTAGGTGCTGCCAATTGCACAACACTGTGTAACTGACGAATAGTTCTATTATATTCCTTTGGATTACTTGTGGCGAAACTACGATAGAGATTATCTCTAACTTCTGGAGTTTCCATAAAGGTAGGAATTCCAGAATCTCTACTAATACCAGCTCCAGTAAAGGCAATAATCATTCCTAAATCCTCCTTAATCTATTAAACCTAATACTTCTAATATTCTATTTAAATCATCATCGTCATTAAATGAGATGGTTACTTTCTTATCTTCAACTACAATTCTAGTTTGAAGCTTATCTTCAAATAATTTTTGAACATAAGCATACTCCTTTCGTACTTCCTTTGGAGGAGTATGTGTAGGCTCATCATCCAATCTATTAATTAAATTTTCTGCTTCACGAACACTTAACTTACGAGCATATATCTCATTAGCATAATAGATAATATCATCCTTATCTTTAAGAGTAACTAATGGTCGAACATGACCCATCGTTAACTTATTTGAAGCAACCATATTTTGAACCTCATCAGGTAGACGCAATAGTCTTAATAAGTTAGTAATATGAGATCTAGACTTATTAACACGACCCGCAACTTCTTCCTGTGTTAATCCCAAGTTCTTAATTAATAGATTATATCCTTGAGCTTCTTCAATAACATTTAAGTCTTCACGTTGAATATTCTCAACGATTGCTATTTCCATCATTTGTGTATCATCAAAGTCTACAACAATTGCATCAATCTCTTTCAACTTAGCAATCTTTGTTGCTCGTAATCGACGCTCACCTGCTACAAGTTCATAACCTTGAACACTCTTTCTAACCAAAACTGGCGTAAAAAGACCATGTTGCTTAATTGAGTCCGCTAACTCCTCTAGTTTCTCTTCATCAAAAAAACGACGCGGTTGAAAAGGGTTAGGACGAATGTCTGAGACTTTTAGTGTTGATTTGACACTACTGTACTCATCCGATGACCCTCGTTGAATATCTTCCAAAACACTGGATACATCCTCACCAAATATAGATGCTAATCCCTTACCTAATCGATTTTTATCTGCCACTAAAGTTCACCTCTGTTATTCTGTATTACTTCCTTGGCTAATGCCGCATAAGCTTTCGCCCCTTCAGAACGAATATCATACTCAAAGATCGTTTGCCCACGTGATGGAGCCTCCGACAACTTAACATTTCTAGGGATATTGTTTTTATACACACGTTCTTTAAAATATCTACGAACTTCCTGTTGAACCTCAATACTAAGTTTAGTTCTAACATCCAACATCGTAATAAGAACACCCTCGATTTTAAGACTTGTATTAAATAACTTTTGTACTAATCTAATTGTTGATAATAATTGTGTTAATCCTTCCAAAGCATAATATTCACTTTGAACAGGGATAATAACTGAATCCGCGGCTGTTAAGGCATTTGTATTTAGTAACCCCAGTGAAGGAGGACAATCTATAATTATATAATCATAGTTGTCTTTAACTACTTCAAGTTTATTTTTAAGTAGCAGCTCTCTTCCTGCTTTGAACTCAATCATTTCAAGATCTGCTCCCGCTAAATCAATCGTAGCTGGAATAACATCCAACGGCGGAGTACTTAAACTAAGTTTCACATCATCAACACCATAAGAATCTAAAAGAAGATCATAAGTACTTTTTTTAATTGAGTCTTTATTAGCTCCTATTCCCTGACTAGCATTTCCTTGTGGATCTAAATCCACCAATAAGACTTTTTGACTTAAATAAGCCAAACCTGCTGCCAGATTAATACTTGTTGTAGTTTTACCTACGCCACCCTTTTGGTTGGCTATTGCAATTATTTTACCCACCGATTCACTTCCTTTACCTATTTTGGAAAACGAATCGTCATTACAACCTCATCTTCCATCTCTTCTATATCTTGTTTTACTTTAATGCCAGTTTTTTCAACCATCACCACTGCTTGTTTAATACTATTAATACCGATCTTAATATGCGCAGAAAACCCCTTAATAAGCGGCTTATTTGGTTTCTTTGGCTTTTGAATCAAAGTCTCCGTCTGTTTAACATTTAACTTATCCTTGATGATACGATCAAGTACATCATCAATATCTTCCTTATCAACACTCAATAAGGCACGAGCATGACGCTCAGTTATTTTACTTTGAGCCACACTTGATAAAACACTTTCTGGTAAGTCCAATAACCTAATTTTATTGGCTATAAAAGATTGTGACTTACCCAGTCTTTGCGCTAACTGTTTTTGAGTCATCTTTTCTAACTTTAATATTTCTTTATATGCGTAGGCCTCTTCAACTGGACTTAAATCCTCACGTTGAATATTTTCAATCAAAGCCATATGAGCACTTGCTAAATCACTTGCATTACTAATAATACATGGTATTTCCAATTGACCGATCATCATCGTCGCTCGATAACGTCGCTCACCCGCAATTATTTCATAATGATCATTTCCCAAATCTCTTACTACAATGGGTTGAATCAGACCGTTTTCTTTAATTGATTGTGCTAACTCATATAAATTATCCGCATCAAAATGCGTACGCGGTTGATAAGGGTTAACCTTAATCTTTTCTATTGCTATATTTCGAATCTCAGCCATTTTTCCTCCCTGATAGCGGTGTCTTCTTTATTTTACCATAGTTACGAGGATATTTAAGAGGAGTCTTTGATTTTTTCTCAAATATGTAATTAATCCGTTCACCAATACCCTCATGATACTCAATTATACTCTCTTTAAGTTCAACCCCCAAGGTCTTTAAAGCCCTTGTAGAAGCCAACAACTCTTCCTCTCCCTTTGCCCCTTTCATCGCTAAAAAGGTTCCCCCGACACGCACAAAAGGCACACAAAGCTCAGCAAGTATATCCAAGTACGCCACCGCTCTTGCAGTGGCAACGTCAAAGGATTCACGATAGTCAACAATCGCATCCTCAGCACGCTCATTCACAACTCTAACGTTATCCAACTTACATTCCTCAACTACACGTTCTAAGAAATTAGTACGCTTAGTAGTAGGTTCAATACACGTAACCTGAATGTCGGGTCGAACTATAGCAAGTACAATACCAGGAAATCCAGCGCCACTTCCCACATCACATAAACTACTATCTTGATCAATAAAGCGATGAACAAGCGCAGAATCAAAGAAATGCTTCAAATAAATTCCCGCATCATCATCAATAGCCGTCAAGTTCAAAACCTTATTAACTTCCTGTATTAATTGCTTATAGAGTTCCAACCTAAAAATTAACGTATCATCTACGTTAATTTTTAGGTTATTTAAGGCTTCATAAAATTCATTCTTATTCATTAAACTTCAAAATCCAATCCAATGTCCTTACGCGCCATTACAGCAACCTTAACCACATCAATAGAATGATCAAGATACTTATCACGCAACGCAAAATCACTATTATCAACCATATTCTTAAATACCTCTACTTGATAATAAAGAACAGGCATATCTTGTTCAACAACTTCCTTTGAAGACTCATGCGTTGTTACACTAATAGATTCAATTCCATTTGTACCGCCAGGAATCATAATATAACCACCCTCACCTTGGATTTGTGCAATATTATAAGAGAAGCTATCTTTAGCTCCAACTAGCTCTGCTTTAAAATGACCATAGTCCATAAATAAGATACCAGAAGTATCAATTCCATTCTTATGAACATTTGCTTCATAACGAACAGACTTAGGCATTCCAAATAAACCAACCACAAAGTGAATATTATAAATATTAATATCCGCTAAAGCACCACCTGAAAAATCAGGATTAAATACATTAGTAACATTACCTTCCAACAATGCATCGTAACGACTCGAATACTGAGAGAAGTTAGCTTGAACTAAACGCAGCTTCCCTAAATCCTCTAAATAGTTTTGAATATAACGATAATGCGGCATATGAATATTACAGATTGCTTCAAAAAGGAACAACTCCTTTTCTCTAGCCAACTCAGCCAACTCAATAGCTTTATCCAAATTCCCTGTAAAAGGTTTTTCAACAATAACGTGCTTGCCAGCTAATAAAGCTTGCTTAGATTGCGGGAAATGCAAACTATTTGGTGAAGCAATATACACAACATCAATATCATCATCCGATAACATCAAATCCAAATTAGTATATACTTTCGCAAGTTTATTTGCCTTCGCAAACGCCTCGCCACTTTCCTGAGTACGAGAATAAACTGCCGTAAACTCTACACCTTCAACCAGACGCGCCGCTCTAATAAAAGCAGTAACGATGGAACCTGTTCCAATTACACCTATCTTCATAATCAATACTCCTTTTCTAATGTTTATATTTCATTCTTTTTCATTAACATTGCAAGAATTGATAAATCTGCCGGATGAATACCCGATACACGAGATGCTTGACCCATTGTCTGTGGACGCACTTTATTTAAATTATGACGCCCCTCAAGAGACAAATTAGCAATACTATCATAATCAATATCCTTAGGTAGCTTAATTGCATCCATCGAACGAAGTTTTTTAGCTTCTCTAATTGATTTCTGAATATATCCCTCGTACTTAATCTCAACCTCAACCTCATGAATTAAAGATTCACGCAAATCAAGATTCAACAACTCAATAACATCGACTAAATTAATACCCGGACGCTTTACCGCATCATATACAGTAATATCATGATTTGTAAACGGAGAATTACGATCCGCAAAGAAAGCCCGTGTTTTTTCTGTATGAGGAACCTTAATAGTCTTAGAGTACTCAATAAAGCTCTCAATATCTTTAATGTCTGATTCTATTATCTCATAGGTTTCATCGCTTAGTAAACCTAAACTATGACCAAAGTGTGACAAACGACGATATGCATTGTCATGGCGAAGCAATAAACGATACTCAGCACGAGAAGTCAACAAACGATAGGGCTCCTGAGTACCCTTAGTTACTAAATCATCAATCATAACCCCAATATAAGCTTCATCACGACCAAGAACCAAAGGATCTTTACCTTCATTCTTAAGAGAAGCATTAATACCAGCCATTAAGCCTTGCGCCGCAGCTTCTTCATACCCTGATGTACCATTAATCTGACCCGCTGTATATAAATTTTCAACCGCCATGGTTTCAAGCGTTGGATGTAACTGGACTGGATCTAAAGCATCATATTCAATTGCATAACCATACTTTTGAACTTCCACATTCTCCATACCTGGAATAGAACGCAAAATACGATCTTGAACATCCTCAGGTAAAGAAGTAGATAACCCTTGAACATACGTAGTATCCAAATGAGCTGATTCAGGTTCTAGAAAAACCTGATGACGATTCTTATCAGAGAATCGCACCAACTTATCTTCAATAGAAGGACAATAACGCGCCCCCACTCCCTCAACTACACCAGAGAACATACTCGACTTATCAATATTAGCATGAATAATCTCATGCGTAACACTATTTGTATGTACTAAATAACAATCATACTGTTCCTTAATAACATCCTCTTCTTTAGTAAACCTAGAAAAGAAACGAGGTTTCTCATCTCCCCCTTGTAACTCCGTTGGCTCATAATTAAGAGATCGCGTATATACACGCGCCGGCGTACCTGTTTTAAGTCTCATTGTGGTTAGACCCTGAGCACGCAAAGATTCAGACAATGTATTAGTAGTTGGATCCCCTTCTGGACCCTCATTCTTAACACTATCCGAAACTAAAATTTTAGAACTCATATACGTTCCCGCAGTAATGATTACACTCTTACTCGCGATAAACTCATCATCATTTGTTCTAATGCCAAGACACACACCGTCTTCAACTACAACTTCTTTAACCATCTTTTGAACAATCTCAATACCTGGCTCATTTAATATTAACTCTTTCATCATCTTAGAGTATTCTATCTTATCAGATTGCACTCTTAAACTATGCACTCCTGGTCCCTTAGATGAGTTTAACATTCTAAATTGAAGTGCTGTTTTATCAGCCACCTTACCCATCACACCACCAAGTGCCTCTATTTCACGAACAACAACCCCTTTAGCCGGACCACCAATGGCTGGATTACAAGGCATTGCTCCTATTCTTTCTACATTCATGGTGAACAAACCTGTCTTCTGATTCATACGAGCCGCACTAACTGCAGCTTCGATCCCAGCATGACCGCCACCAACAACAACGACATCAAACATACTCATCGCCTCCGACTAGCATTTTACCACATTTCAACTACTTTTTCTTTGTCAATGCAAAAAATATTGACAATATTTATCCACAATGATACTGTATTACTATAAGTAGTACAGTTAGAGAGGAAAGCCTATGATATCAATCAATATAAATACAAACGTGCCAATCTTTGAACAGATTGTATTAGAGATAGGAAAACTCATTGCACTTAATATCCTAAAGCCCGATGAGAAGCTCCCGCCCGTACGTACTTTAGCTAAGGACTTAGGAATAAACCCTAATACCGTTGCCAAAGCCTATTCTGAATGTGAGTCCCAAGGACTCATCTACTCTATACCAGGAAAAGGGTCCTATATTTCAACACAAACAAACAGCTTAACAAACCTCGTTGAAAAAGCATACGAGGAACTAAGTGAAGCTATAATTAAGCTAAAAAGTCTTGGAGAATCAAATGAGACAATTCTAGACTATATCCAGGAGGAACAACTATGATAACCATTAATAACTTGAGTAAAAGTTACGACACGAAAGTAGTTCTAAATGACATAAACTTAGAAGTAAAATCAGGCCATGTGGTCGGTCTAGTTGGACCAAATGGTTCTGGTAAATCCACACTACTAAGACTTATATCAGGTGTACTTGAACCCAATGCTGGACTTGTTCGTATCAATAACCAAGATGTTTACGATAATCCCGTTATTAAACAAGAAGTTTTCTTTCTAGGAGATGAGCCATACTTCTTTAATCAATCAACTATTAACGATATGAAAGAGTTTTATAAACTCTTCTACCCTAATTTTGATGAAAATACATACCTTGAACTAGTAAATGATTTTAAACTAGATCCAAACGTTCGTATCAATTCATTCTCTAAGGGAATGAAAAGACAAGTAGTTCTAATATTTGCTCTAGCAGCTAAAACTAAAATCATCTTACTAGATGAGGCATTCGATGGTCTTGATCCTAAAATGCGCTTTAAACTAAGGCAATATATTTCCCAGGAAATATCTGATCGCGACATTATTGTTATTATCTCATCTCATAACCTACGTGAACTCGAAGACATCTGCGATACAATTGTAATGATACATAATAACGAACTACAGTTCAGCCATAGTACCGATGATGTAAACTCAATCTATCACAAATACCAAATGGTGTTCGAAGAAGAGTTTAATCCAGAAAACTTTAAAATACTAAACCCTCTAAACGTTTCAGGCAAAGAAAGAATATTCACTTTAATTCTAAAGGGAGACAAAGAGCAACTGGATGAAAGCATCAAAGCACTCGACCCACTAATCTTTGAACACAATAGAGTGAGCCTAGAAGAAATTTTTATTTACGAGGCAGAAAGGAGCGACCAATGAGACAACTACTACAAGCACGTATCAATAAGAATCTATTATTATACAATCTAAAGCAAAACAAATCACTGCTAATTATTTATACAATCTTATTGTTTGCGATTGCTCCACTAATCATTATCATTAGTTACTTCACGTACCCTTTTGTGGGTGATAAAACTGCAATCCTAAGTCCAACATTCTTTGTGATTGCTGTAACAGTTATACTCCTTTTCATTACACCCTTTGTAATTTTTAATTACATAACAACTAAACGATCAGTAGATGTATATCATAGTTTACCCATAAGAAGGTCAGACCTATTCCTAACGCTCATACTAACAAGTTTAATTCTAGTGCTAACACCATTCTTAATTAACTACGCACTCATATATACATTAGCTGCGACCTTAGTTAAAGGATTTGATTCACAGTTTTATATAACAGCATTTACTAATTTGATTTATATTATTCCAACGCTTCTAGCTATATTTGCAATACCAATTATAGTTATCTGTAATACAGGGACACTAATAGATGGATTAATTCACACCGGAATCCTAACAGCATTCCCATTTGCTTTATTTGGAACATTAGGCTTCTTCGTTACAAGTTTTGGTTTTTCTCTAGTTTCGCTAGATCCACGTATCTTAAATTTTATGTCCCCACTTGTTGCTTTGATATACATTTTCTCAAAACAAGATCCGGGTTATTTTAGCCGTGAGTTCATAACCGCATATTGGGTTATTCTTTTTGTAATAGCAATATGCCTTAGTTTAAGAATATTTGTGTCAAGAAAATCAGAAAAATCAGAAGAACCATTTGTAAATGACTGGTACTTCCCAATCGTTGCAGGAGCGTTTACCGGTTTAACAATCGTT
The DNA here is from genome assembly GCA_964514505.1 of uncultured Erysipelothrix sp. GTDB lineage: Bacteria > Bacillota_I > Bacilli_A > Erysipelotrichales > Erysipelotrichaceae > Erysipelothrix. Next base: position 10,390 of record CAZEQW010000030.1, read on the forward strand.
CTAACAAACTTAATCTTCAAATTTTCAGGAGGTTATACAATAAAGGCCTTCTTAGATCCAAGATCATTAATATTCTCAATCTTTATTAGCTTTGTTCTTTATGCAATACTTAACTTCTTTAGATACCGTTCGGTTAGAACTTTCTTAAAGACTGCGAAGCAGTTTGCTTTAATTCTACTAATATCACTAGCTTTACCTATAACACTAATCTCCACAAACTTTATGGGTATGACTTGGAAAGTTCCAAAAGCTAAGACCGTGGAAAAAATTGAATATTCAAGTTCCAACTTTAGATACGCTTTACCTATTCTTTCAAACGTAGACTATCTAGATTTTAATAAAAAATATTACTTAACAGAACCAGAGTCAATTCAAGAATTTGTGGATTTCCACAACTTAATGAATCGTAGACTACGTTCCCAAAAAGACTATCTCCAAGGTGGAGGAACAAATGGCCTAACTGACATTCCAGAAATATACAATTCTAACGATCATTATAAGCCTTATGAACTAACTGAACTCACATTTACGTATTACCTAAAAAATGGTGACACTATTAAAAGACAAGTATACATTCCTTATATGCTTCTACTTGAAATATTTCCACTTATCGACAATAAAGATTTTATTATAAACTCAAATCCAATCTTTAACTCAGATAATGTACGATCTCTCACTGCTATTGAAAGTAATCTTAATAAACAACTAGTAATTCAAAATAACCAAGAGTTCCTTGATGGTTTTGAAAAAGCTTACTTTAGCGATATTGACAATATTACTCCCGAAGACCTTTTATATAAAGAAAATGATTTAAAATATATTATTGGCTATCAGACAAAGCAGCAGTTAATCTCAAAATACCAAGAGGGAGATTCAGACATTTTGTATTCGCACTTCATAAACATTGATACTAGATTCCCAAATACTATTCAATATTTAGAGAGTTTTGAAACTTTCTCATCAGAAGTAGTCAAAGTATATAAGGGAGACATCGATGATTACTCAAGTGTTTTTGCGAAGTATGGTGTAGCCACAAAAGTAGAGGGCTACTTTGAAGATTCTCAGTTGTTATCAGTTGATGAGACCAATCAAAACTTTGCAAATACTTTACAAGGTTCGCACTTAAAAGACTTCAACAATAACATTGTCGTGATTAGTTTAAAAGATATGCTAATCGCAATTCCAATCAAACCATAGTGTAAGATCAATAAAAATTTGGTATTATATAAACATAGGAGGTATTAACCATGGAAGACTTAAAAGACAAATTAAAAGACGGCCTAGATAAGACCGTTGATGCAGCGGAAGACCTACTTGAAAAAGGAAAGGATAGCGCAAAGAACATCTATGATAATCGTGAAGAGATACTTGATAAAACTAAAGAAGGCGCAAAAGATGTTGCTGATAAAGTAGCAGATGCTTCAAAGGATTTATTTAATAAAGCTAGCGACGCATACCACGATGAAGCCAATCATGAGAAAATGAAACAAGCGGCTAATACCGTGAAAGAAACTACTAAGAAATCAGTTGAAGGTATCAAAAACTTATTCAAGAAGAATGACTAAGGGGCGAAAGCTCCTTTTTCTATACTATTAAGTAACTATATAATTCAATTTTCTATCTGACTTCTTCCCTTCACTTTTAAGGTTCTTATTATATTTTTTACAGTACAAAGCCTGGGACTAAGCCCAGGCTTTGATATACTCTATTATACTTCGGTGATAATCTGGTTTAGTAAACCCGAATGCTAACGCGACATTGTCTACAAGCACATCATACCAATCAAGTACTTCAAGTAATGTAGACTCACTGACTTCTTTACTAAACAAACTATAGAAGTATTCTGATCCTTCTTCTAGATAGTGACCCAAATACTTAAAGTTAAGCCCATAGTTAATACAACGATCGTGTTTAATATTTAAGTTATATCCTAGCATTGTGGATAATTCCACGAAGATAGTGTCATGCATCAAATGATACGCATAGTTAATTTGACCACGTTTTAAAGCTTTAATAACATAGAGACTTACCCAATACATTTCATTGACGTGATCACTAAACTCTTCCTTCGTTGGATTTTGTAACTGGTGAAATGTATCTGATGGGGTTATATCAACTTGAAACTCTGTATCATTATAGATAATCTTAGTTAGGCTATCTTCCTTTAAATAACTTTCAAAAGAAGATAAATTACGGACCTGTAAGTCAATCCTACTACCATCTTTATACTGTGTCATAAGGATACGTGTGTTCTCATCAATAATATTTCTCTGAGCAATTAACACTTCGCCAAAAAATTCTGGTTCATAGTTATAAGTATTGATATCATTCACAAAGAAAACAACATCATAGTCCTGTAGTGGGTCAGGTATTATATTTTTATTAACTCTAGAACCATTCATACTCATGATTTTGACATCTTTATTTTTAGCATACTCTATTATTCTATCTAACATATTATCTCCTTAATC
>CAZEQW010000031.1:0-10223 GCA_964514505.1 uncultured Erysipelothrix sp.
AGTTAATTTTTTGTTTGGTAGTTAGGCCACCAATCCACTGCAATCCATTTCAAACTCTTACCTGTCGAAACCATGACAGCCCCGCAAAGTCATTATATCATAATTTCTTGACAAGCGTTCTTTATTTACTTATGATTATTGAAAATTAGGAGACAGTATGAAGACAACATTCAAGAAAGCATTGAAGATCTCAGTACCCGTAATGGCAGGATATATTTTTTTAGGAAGTGCTTTTGGGGTGCTTGTTCAAAGGTCTGGATTAAATATATTTGTGGCTATGTTGATGAGTGTAATTATATATGCTGGCTCAATGCAATTTGCGGCCGTTGAGTTATTGATAAATCCAATCTCGTTATTTCAAACATTTATTTTGACCTTGTCTATTAATGCTCGCCATTTATTTTATGGTATCTCAATGGTTAATCCATTTAAAGACGCTAAGTATAGGCAATACATGATCTTTGGTTTAACTGATGAGTCGTATTCACTAATTATAAACCATCAAGACGATACCGATTTAATATTTGCTATTGAGTTAGTTAATCAATTATACTGGATTGTTGGCACAATTATTGGGTTTGTGTTTGGAGCTATTTTACCTTTTGATACTACAGGTATTGAGTTCTCTATGACAGCACTTTTCCTCGTAATATTTATGGATAAGCTAAAAGAGCGTAAGTATCGCCCACAGCTATGTGGATTGTTGGTGAGTATTGTCGCACTAATGATAGTTGGGAAAGAACACTTTATCTTTCCAAGTATGGTGGGTATAATGGCGGTATTATTTATTACGGAGGCTAAAGTATGAAAGTCTATTTAACTATCGCGGTGATTGCATTTGGTACGTATCTAACACGTGCCCTTCCTTTTTGGTTTCTTAAGGATCACAACTTAAGTATACGTAGTATAAAGATTATAGATGCACTTCCATATGCAACTATCAGTCTATTAGTTGTATATAGTTTTAAAGATGTAACTTTGGATATTGCTTGGCCAAGTATTATCGCAACACTTGTTTGTGTGGGAAGTTATATATGGAAAGAAAATATGATAATGAGTACTGTATCATCGACACTAATATATATGGTATTATTAAATATATTATAGTAGTTAGGGGGCGTGTTTATGCGTTCAAGTATTAAAAATGCAAAACGAATTGTTTTTAAGATAGGATCTTCATCATTAACTCATAAAAGTACAGGTGGGATTAACTATCGTAATATGGAATTATTGGTACGTATTTTATCGGACTTAAAGAATCAAGGTAAAGAAATTGTGTTAGTTACCTCTGGTGCTCAAGCTGTAGGTCGGCAGGTTGTAGCATTAGATAAGGATGTGGAGATTGGAAAGAAACAAGCACTTGCGGCTATTGGTCAAGCTCAGTTGATGATGCTATACCAAAGGTTCTTTTCTGATTACTCACAAAGTGTGGCACAGGTTCTACTAACAAAAGATGTTTTGACTATAGACAAAAGCAGAATTAACGCTCAAACTACATTTAGTGAGTTATTAAGTATGGGTGTAATACCAATCGTTAATGAGAATGATACTATTAGTACAGATGAAATTATGTTTGGGGATAACGATAGGTTATCAGCTTTTGTGGTTGCATTAATTGATGCTGACTTATTAGTAATACTGAGTGATATTGATCATCTTTATACAGATGATCCTAATAGAAATAAAGATGCTGAAGCGATTAGTTTTGTGGATAAGTTAACGCAAAAACATTATGATAGTGCTAAGTCAAGCAGTGGAAGTAGCGTTGGTACCGGAGGTATGGCTACTAAAATATCTGCGGCTCATATTGTTTGTAGTGTAGGTTCGGAAATGTTGTTGATGAGTTCTGAGAATCTTAATGACATTTATTATGCTCTAGAAGGAAAAGATATTGGTACCTTCTTTAAAGCTAATAAAGATGAAACCTTTGATATAAGGAGGTGTTTATAATGATGAAGCAAATTGGAATAAATGCTAAAGAAGCTGCTAAGAAACTAAGTAGCTTTAAGCATAAGGATAAAGTATTGATTGCGATTGCTAATGCAATTACTGAGAATCAAGAAAAGATATTAGATGCTAATAGAAAAGATATTGAGAGTGGTCGTAAAAGTGGATTAAGTAGTGCGTTAATTGATCGTTTGAGCATTAGTAGTGTTAAGGGTATGGTTTCTGGTATTTATGATATTGTGAACTTTGATGACCCGATTGGTGTGGTATTGGAGTCGCGTTATTTAGATAATGGATTACATCTTCAAAAGGTAAGTGTACCACTTGGTGTGATTGGTATTATATATGAATCACGTCCTAATGTTACAGTAGATGCTTTTGCGTTAGCTTTTAAGAGTGGTAATGCTGTTATCTTAAAGGGTGGAAAAGAGGCTATTCATACAAATACTATTCTTGAGAAGATTATTCGTATGAACTTAAAAGGTATTGATGAAAACTGTATTCAGTTGATAAAAGATACTAGTAGAGAATCAACGAATGAGTTAATGAAAATGGATGAATATGTTGATGTCTTAATACCAAGAGGTAGTGCAGGTCTAATTAATGCTGTTAGAGATAATAGCAAGATTCCGGTTATTGCGACAGGCGAAGGTAATTGTCATTTAATGGTAGATGATAGTGCTGATATTCAAATGGCTCGTGATATATTTAAGAACGCTAAGACACAAAGACCCGGTGTATGTAATGCTGTGGAAGGCTTGGTATTACACAAAGATATTGCACAAGTGTTCATAAAAGACATGTTAGAGGATGTTCCTGAAGTTGAATTTGTGGGTGATGAACGAGCTGTAGGTATTGATGATCGAATTAAACCAGCTAGCAATGAAGACTTCTATACGGAGTATTTAGATTTAAAGTGTTCAGTAAAGGTTGTTGATACATTTGAAGAAGGCTTAGACTTTATCAATGAACATACTACGCATCATAGTGAAAGTTTGATCAGTGAGGACTCAAAACATATGGAGCGTTTCTTAAATGAAGTGGATGCAGCAGCAGTATATGTTAATGCGTCAACAAGATTTAGCGATGGCCAGGAGTTCGGTTTAGGGGCTGAGTTAGGAATTAGTACTCAAAAGCTTCATGCTCGTGGACCAATGGGTCTAAATGCACTAACAAGTTATAAGTATATTATCAAAGGAAAAGGGCAGATCAGATGATCAGCCCTTTTTGTCTTTTAGTATGATGGCTTCAATAGCTCTGTGAATAAGTCCATCAAAGTCATTGTCTTCTAGTACTTGAAGACCTTCTGCTGTTGTACCTTTCTTTGAAGCTACTTTAGCAATTAATTCAGATGGTGTTTCCTTTGAGGTAAGTACGTTGTGAGCAGCGCTCTTTGTGGTTAGGGAAACAATGCGAAGTGCCTGTTCGTAGGTGAAGTTCTCTTGAAGTCCTGACTTTGCGATGGCGTCTATGAACTGAAAAACTATAGCAATGGCGCTACTAGATAAACCAATAAAGCCACTAAACTGTTCTTCTGGTAACTCGAAGATCGTTCCCAATAACGATAGGATGTTACTAATATAGTCTTCTTGTTGAGTAGTTGTATTGTGATAGGCAATTGCCGTTACACTTTGTCTAAACTTAATACTAAGATTTGGCATAATACGAATAAATGGTCTATCACCAAATAGAGCTATGAGTGTACTAATTGGTGTTTTAGCCGCCATTGATATGATAGGTTTATTTTGCAAGTAAGGTTTGATCTCATCAGCTAGCTCAGGCAAGTCTTCTGGTTTAACTGCTAGTAAAATAATATCTGTACTTTCTACGAGTTCTTTATTAGAGTAAGCAGGATTGATGCTGTATATTTTAGATAAGTTTTCTAATTTGTCTTGTGAGTGTGTACTTGCGTATATTGTGCTCATGTTGAAAAATTCTATGGAGTGTAGCCCTTCTATTATTGCGGTGCTCATTGATCCCAGTCCTATTATTCCTAGTTTCATGCGTAATCCTCCTTGATTAGTTTTAATTATACTAAAAAGAAGCAATCTTTTAAAGATTACTTCTTAACATAGTTGTATTTTGGTTCTTTTAAGTCTTCATCTAGTGTAACACTTAGGTCTGAATCAATGAAGAACCAGGCATCTGATTTTTCAATATAGAAGTTAATGCCCTCTACTTCTATTTGTAGTTCTGGTCTAGATGGTTCTACTTTATCTAAAGCAAATGAGAATCCATTTTCTCCATATACTTTACCAAAGAACTTTATACTGTCGCCTTTTTCAAGGAACATTTCATCAATGAACCACTGTGCAGCTTCTTTACTTACTTCAAGTTTCATTTATATCTTTCACTCCTTATATATAGTTTATCATGGACAATGAGCTATTGCCTTTATAATGCACGATAGCGCTCCATCATATCTTTGAATAACTCTGCTGTAGTTGGTGGTGTATAAGTTATGGCATTTGCGCCTGCATCTATAGTAGCAAGGATAGATTCTGGCGTAGGCCCGCCTGTTGCGATAATCGGAACCTCGGGAAATTCTGCTCTAATCTTTGCGACTAAATCTGGTGTTTTAGCAGCAGCAGAAACGTTTAGTATACTAGCACCATTTCTTAATCTACCCGCTATATCATCTTTTTCAGATGTTATTGTGACAATTACAGGAATCTCTAATCTTTGTTTGATTGAAGCAATTAGTTCGTTTTTAGTAGGTGAATTAAGGACGACTCCTAATGCACCTTGTTGTTCAGCATCGATTGCTAGAGATAATACTCTTGGGCCCCGTGTTGTGCCTCCGCCTATGCCAGTAAAGACTGGTACATCCGCTGCTGTTAAAATAGCATGGGTGATCACAGGTTGCGGTGTGAAAGGATATACTGCAATAACCGCATCTGCATTACAGTTTCTAATAATAGCAACGTCCGTTGAAAAGAGAATTGACTTAATGAGTTTACCAAATATTCGAATACCGTTGGCTTCTTCTATTTCTTTTGGAACGTTTATAAAATCTTTGCGTAGATTACCGCTATACTCTGGAATTTTCATTTGTTACCTCCTATATTAGTCTTTTTTCAAAACCTCCAACTACTTTGAGGTTTTCAGTTATAATTATAAATGCTTTTGGATCAAGGGCATGAACAAGTGTTTTCAGTTTTTCGACTTCATCTTGAGATACAACTGAAACAAATACTTCCATGGGACTATCTGTATATGAACCATAGCCTTGCCAGTAAGTTGCTCCTCTTCGCATTTCTTTATTAATAATACCTTTAATGTCTTTATTATGGGTAAATACCATCACGCTTACTTCTATATTTGAGTGATGAAATTTATCTAATGTGAAAGCAAATATCATTGAATAAACAAATGAGTAAACTGCAATCTCAAGGTTATAGAAAACTAGACAATATAAGTAGATAAAGAAATTAACTACATTATAAATTTTTCCTACACTACCTTTGTTGTTTTGTGAGTAGTAGATACCAATAATATCTAAGCCACCCCCTGATCCGCGTCCTTTAAATGCTAATGCAACACCCCATGCGCCAATACCAGCAGCCATAATGATTGTAATAAATGTATCGGTAATTAGTGGAGTAGTTGGAATAGGAAGCAGTGTCATTGTGATAGTTTGAGCCAACATAGTTAGCAAGCTGTTTATCACAAACCTTCGTGACATACGTTTGTAGGCAAAGATTATGATTGGAATGTTAAGTAAGAATGTAATGATTCCGGAAACTTCAAAACCGGGTGATATTTTTAGGTAATCAATGAGTATGTCACGCATAATCAAAGCGATACCTGTAAAACCCCCGTTATATAAACCTATCGGTAAAATAAGTAAGTTAATAGTTGCTCCAAAGAGGAACCCGCCTATGATTACATAGGCTGTATTTTTATATCTATCGTTCATGCTAAAAGTATAGCATTATTTTATAGTTCATGGGGGGCATTTCGCATAAGTTTCATCATTATTTAGCAAATTATGGTAAACTAAACTAAAGTAGGTGGACTATGGAAAATATTAGAGATACATGGGTGGAGATTAATCTAGAGGCTCTTGCTCATAATTATAATTTTTATAAAACAAAAACTAATAAAGAAGTGTTTGGTGTTATCAAAGCGAATGCGTATGGACATGGTGATGTTGAGGTTGCTAAGAAACTTCAGTCATTGGGTGTTCAAGTTTTATGTGTATCTTCGTTAGATGAAGCGCTACACTTAAGGGAGAACGGTATTACTACTGATATTTTAATATTCAGTTATGTAAGCCCAAGTGATGTTAGAGCATATAATGCTGAGCAATTTATTTTTACAATACCTTCAATGGAGTGGTTTAGTGTTGTTAGTGAAATGAATGTAAGATTGCATCTTGAAATTGATACGGGTATGAATCGAATGGGTATTAAAGATATCCAAGAAGCGAAGTTTATTTTATCAAGTGGAAAAGAGATAGAAGGCCTATATACTCATTTTAGTAGCGCTGGGAATGATGAAGCTGAAACAAAGCGGCAATTATCTTTGTTTAAGTATATTCATAGTGTACTTAATTATGATTTCAAATGGGTTCATGCTGGGAATAGTAATGGTGCATTGACTGTTAATGATGATTTCTTGAATGCGAACAGAATTGGATTGGGTCTTTACGGTTATGGTCATGAGTGTCTAAAGCCTGTCCTTTCCTGGTATACACGCGTAGTCCATAAGCAGTATTTGTATAAAGGTGAGTCAGTTGGATATGATCGTGAGTACATTAGCGATATAGATGGATATTTTGCGACCTTACCTGTTGGATATGCGGATGGATTTGATATGGGAAATAGGGGTTTAGATGTATATATGAATGGATCTTACCATAGTATTGCAGGTAAGGTGTGTATGGATCAGACAATGATATTGGTAGATGATAAAACTAATGTTGGTGATGTAGTTGAATTGTTGGGTGAACATCGAAAAGGTGTAAATGTGGCGAATCATTTGGGTACTATTATCTACGTTGTGCTGACTGGAATTAGTGCGAGGGTGCAAAGAAAAACGACCACCTAGTGGCCGTCGCTAATTTTCTTATTTAGTTGTAGATAAGGTGAGATATCAACATCATTTCTTAATATGTTCTCAAGGTATATTTTATTAAAAGATCCATCTACATTTTCGAAGATTGTATTGATGCGGTAATTGCACTCGTCAATGACTCCGTAGTGTACGTCGCGCATTCTATTGAAATTAAAGGGTAGTGACATATATAAATGAATAAATGTTTGAATCGCAATCCACTGTTCTGAAGTGGAGTTTTCAAGGGAGTCAAAGTAATCAAATATTTGTTCGAGAGCATAGTTATGATTTCTGATATCTTTGTCAGTGCGAAAGTTTTGAAGTGGAATAATATATGAAAGTAAATTACTCAATACTTCTTTATAACAAGGGCTATGAGATAGCGCTGTAGATGTTAGTCGACTTGATGTCATTACGGGTTCTAATTTACAAGCGCATGTAATATTAAACCTGTTGTTAACCATTAGCTTAATTAAGGTTGCTGCAGCGTAAGGTGTACTATACGGACACTGTTGTGTAATATTATCACTGCTAACTTGCATGGTTGACAATGAATTGTCACTATTGAACTTTAGCGTTACATTATAAAAGAGCCCGTCATGTACTACGGCCTTTATGGTGTTTTCTTCATCGCTTATAATTACAACGTTCTCTTGGTTGTATAAGGTTTTGGCGTGTTCAATAATGTTGATATTAAAAATATCTTGTAAGTTCATTTTATCACCTGACATTATAGTAATAAATGACAGATTAAATTTCAATGAATGTGCCTTTACAAAATGAGCATATTCATAGAGGGACGTAAGTTGAATAGGTTATAATATTGAGGGTGATAAAAATGGCGCGTATTGCAAGACAAGACTTAAATAGTTCTGTGTTCTCAATAAAGCAGAATACAGATAAAGATATCTTTAGACATAAAGAAGATCGTGAGATGTTTGTGTCCATTCTTAGGGAGTCTAAGGAGAAGTTTGATTTTGATATTTATGGATATTGCCTATTGGATAGCAATGCTTTTTGGCTTGTAATTAATACAAAGCAAAGAAATATATCATCTATCATGCAGTCAATCACAATATCTTATGCTAGATATCGAGAAGATGAGAAGAACATCTTTACTCGTCGATATAAGAGTTATCCTCTGTATGATGTAGATGATATTGAACTAACAATGAATGATTTAAAACAGGATCCCCGTTATAAGGACTGTCCATTTTGCTTCTATAATCCTGTTATAAATAAACCGTGGCCTTTCATTTCAGGTGTACACGGTGACATTGTGTTTTATGAAGGTGACAATAGAAAGTTAAGTGATTTGGAATTAGAGGCATTAATTTTAGCTAGCGAAGGGTCTCGTAACGATATAATAAGAACGATTTATCAGAATTATAACGTTACTCAATCTCAGTTAGCTAAGTGTTATGGATTGACGAAGTCATCTATTTCTAAGATTGTAAAGTAGAGCATATTGATGGCATTCAACTTATGTCCCTACTATACTAATGTAAGGAGGGAATCAAATGGAGTTAAATATTTTTTCGACAAGCAATAAACCATCCATTGATTTGGAGAGTGTTAGAAACACTGTAATCATTGGTGGCGGTCCTGCTGGTTATAATGCAGCCTTATACTCCTATCGTAAAGGGTTTAATCCCTTATTGATTCTAGGGAGTCCAGGTGGGCAGGTAGTCAATACTAATGAGATTGAGAACTACTTAGGGCTACTGGAAGTAGACGGTGCTAAAATGGCTCAATTATTCCATAAGCATGTAATTGATTTTGGAATCGATATTATAGAAGATATCTACGTTACTAGTTTAACTAAGAACAATGATTTATTCATATTGACACTGGCAAGTGGTGAAGTAGTTAGAGCTAAGACAGTTATTTTGGCAACTGGTGGTAATCCACGGAAGTTGCATGTAGAGGGTGAAGATACCTTATTCGCTAAGGGAATCTCCTATTGTGCGATTTGTGATGCTCCGTTCTTCAAAGAGAAGAATGTAGTTATTGTAGGTGGCGGCGACTCAGCTGTTGAGGCAGCAATTGATGTGGCTAAGTGGGCAACTTCTGTTCATATCGTCCATCGTTCAACTTTTAGGGCACAGAAAATACTGTTGGATCGCATGAATGCATTGGAGAATGTGACCTATGAGTTGGGTTCTACCATTCATAAAATAGGTGGAGCACATAGGGTTGAATATGTAGAGATTGAACACGACAAGAAGATACGTCGTATGGATGTAGAAGGTTTGTTTATTGAGATTGGTCAAGATCCTAATAGTCAATTAGTGAAGGATTTGGTTGAGCTAAATGAAAATATGGAAGTAAAGGTCGATCGTAATCAACAAACTAGTTTACCTGGATTGTTTGCGGCAGGAGATGTTAGTGATGATCCCTTTAAGCAAATCATAACCGCTGCTTCAGGCGGTGCTGTTGCTGCACTTAGTGCAAGTGACTATTTAACAAGAATGTAAGGAGAATACATATGAGTCAAAAGTTTATTAATGAAGATGTAAAGAAAATGCTAGGTGATATCCTAGTTGATATGGTGGATGATGTTCACGTTAAGTTGTTTGTGGACACATTAGATTGTGATACGTGTACAGAGAGTAATCAGTTATTAAATGAGATTGCTGAGATTAATAGTAAAATCAAGTATGAGTTAGTTGATGGGGATAAAACAGAGGGTGCTAAGTATGGTGTCACTGCTTATCCTACAATCGTAGTTTTAGATAAAGATCTAAATGATAAGGGAGTTCGCTTTATGGGAATTCCAGCTGGGCATGAAATTAATGCATTGCTTGCTGCTCTACTTGATATGTCAGGTAAGCCATTAGATTTAGATGAAGAAACAGTTGCAGCAATAAAAGCAATAGATCAAGAAACCAATATAAAAGTGTTTGTTACTCTTTCATGTCCTCACTGTTCAGGTGCAGTTACTAAAGCGCATCGTATTGCCATGTTAAACCCATATGTAAAAGCTGAAATGGTTGAAGCTCAAACCTTCCCGCAGTTATCGGCGCAATTTAATGTATCAAGTGTTCCTAAGATTGTAATCAACGACTCCAAGGAGTTTGTAGGTAATCAACCAATGGATGTATTTATTGATACAATTACTTCTGCTTAATGCAAGAGTATCTTGTTCAGGAACTAAAGAGTTCGAAGATTAAAAAAGTAGGTTTGGGATACTTTGCTTTCTTCATGTTTGTGTTTTT
>CAZEQW010000031.1:10323-12738 GCA_964514505.1 uncultured Erysipelothrix sp.
TTGTTTGTGGTTAGTATGACAACTAAATATTTTACTGCTTTGTTTATGTTATTCATTCCACATGATGCGGTTTTTATGATTAAAATCATAGTACTGTTAGTAGCTTGTTTATTAATATCAATAGGTTTAAACTTCTATGTTTTACCTGATTTGGGTGTTGGTCCATTGGATGTAGTGGTGGAGATGATCGTTGATAAAAAAAGGTATTCATATCAGAGTGTTAAAGTAATAGCTGACTTAGTCTATTTGGCTATTGGATTTGCTTTAGGTGGGGTTGTTGGTATTGGAACCATAATTAGTGCATTTGTGGTTGGGCCTATGATTCAGTTTACTCGTAAGTATATGAAAGAACCGATTGTTAAGTATATTGGTGGATAATAAAAGGATGATCTTTGTGTAATCTAAACTGTACCCCATAGATGGACTTTTATTTACGTGTCTATTCTATAGGGTACAGTTTTTTAATCTTTTTATTTTGTAATATAAATAGTAGATTTTAATCCAGATGCGCGTACATTTAGGTTGTCTCTTCCCTCTTTTAATGTGTTTTGGTAATGGATACTACTAAAGGAACTCTTGCGAGTAGTATTGTTGTAGTGTATTTTTGATGATAATCCATCAACGCTTATTGATATATTTAGAGAGTCGTAGATCGTTATATCATTACTTAATCCTTCTATATCTATAGTTCCTGATACATTATTACTAAACACTTTCGAGTTTAGTCCTTCCATTTTTACCATAGTTTTACCGTTACTTATGTTTAGTACGTTTCTTAATCCTTCAATTGATATTCTTTTGATATTATCGTTTATGTTTGGTATGGATATAGTGCTATCTAATGATTCAATGTCGATGCTGCCATTATATGTAAGGGGTAGTTGAATGCTAATTAAATCAATAACAGGACCCTTATTTAATCTAATATTAATAGAATCATCGATGGTTTTAATGTAGATTGTATTTTGAAGTGTATATACTTCATACTCACTTAAATCACCTAATGCTTCTATATTTGGTTCTTCTATGTCTTTATAACTTATATTAATGTTGCTAATAATAGTGCCTTTAATTTTAATCCCGTCTATCATAAGTACTCTCCTTTTCTATTTGCATTATATGCAGTAGATAAAGAAGAGCATAGTTATTTATGGTAAGAGGACACTTTATTAGCGCAAGTGGTTATTTTTCGTCAATCTTTTCAACATTCGCAATAGTATCAAATCGTCTTGTAATCTTCTTGGTGGTTGTGTGAATATCTTTTACTTCTTTTCCTACTTGGTCTAAGCGGGAGCTTAGTTTAGTCCAACGATCGCTATATCGATTGAACTCCTCTTGTAGTAGTTCAAGTTCATGTTGAATTTCTTGGGCGTATTTATCGCGTTGGATATTAACAAGTATAGTTTGAAGAGTAGTCAAGGTACTCATTAGTGTAGTTGGTGATACAAGCCAGACGCGCTTTTTTTGTGAGTAAGCTATAATATCAGGGTGATAGGCATTGATATAAGCGAAGATAGCTTCAGCGGGTATAAACATAAGTGCTTGATCGGATGTTTCGTGGGTAATAATATACTTATTGGCAATGGCATCAATGTGAACTTTGATGTCATTTACGAATGTTTGTCTTAGCTGGTTAAAGTCATGTGCTTTTGGATGTGAGTCAATGAGTCGTTGATAGGACTCTAATGGGAATTTTGCGTCAATGGCTACGGTTCCTAGTGGTTCTGGCATAAATAGTACAGCATCGCTTCTTGAACCTGTTTTGAAACTATATTGTGTTTGATATAGGGTGTCGTTTCTTTCTCCGAAAATTGAGGAAAGAATTTGGTTGAGTTGAATTTCACCAAAGGCACCTCTTGTTTTTTTATCGGTTAAGACATCTTGTAAAGAACCAATCTCAACTGAGAGTGACTCAATCTTCTTTTGTGCTTCATCGATGCGGCTTAAGCGCTCAACAATATTGGTGAAGGTCTTTTGTGTTTTTTGAAAACCTTCATCTAGACTTTCGTTTACCTTTTTACTAATTTGATTTAATCTGTTTTCTAGCACTTCATTTTGTGATGTAAAGTGTCTATTAAGGTCATTTGATAAACCTTGAGTAACATCTTGTAGGTATTTTGAAAGTTTATTTTCGAAGTTTGCGTTTCTCTCAAGTACATCTCTTATGCTAAGTTCTAAGCGGTTACTCAGGTTGTTGAAGCTTTCGTTATTTGAGAGTTTATTTTGATTAAGGTTGTCATTAAGCAATTGTTTTGTGTTGCTATTTATTTTGGCATTAGTATTAAAATATATTACAATAAAGATAAGTAAAATAACTAAATTGGTAATCGTTAAAATGAGTAGGGTTGTTTCCATGTGTAATCACTTCCTTTTTCATTTATTGTACCATATAGACTAGGAGGGCGTTTATGAAAC
>CAZEQW010000032.1:0-12548 GCA_964514505.1 uncultured Erysipelothrix sp.
TTGCTTGTCTACTGGTTTAGACGGAGCATTGGTTAATGGACATCTAGCTGAAGCATTCTTAGGGAATGCAATCACATCTCTAATTGAATCAGAGTGTGTTAGCGCCATTGCAAATCTATCTAATCCAAATGCGATTCCTCCATGAGGCGGAGTACCATATTTAAAGGCATCAACGAAGAATCCAAATCTTTTTTGGATTTGCTCATCAGTAAATCCAATTAGATTAAACATCTTCTCTTGAAGTTCCTGATTATAGATACGCATTGAACCCCCAGCAATTTCAAAACCGTTTAATACTAAGTCATAGGCTTGAGCAATAACATTAAGTGGCTCTGTATCTAGAAGTTCCACATCTTCTTCTTTTGGTGCTGTGAATGGATGGTGACGAGCAACAAGGCCTTCATCTCCCATTTCAAACATTGGGAAGTCAATAACCCATGCATATTTGAATGAGTTTTCCGGAATCAAATTAAAGTCCTTCGCTAACTCAAGTCGCAACGCACCAATAGCAGTACATGTTTTTTCCCATGCTCCTGAACCGATAAATAACATATCTCCTTCTACTAAATTATATGAAGAAACAATAGCTTCAGTTTCACTTTCAGTGATAAACTTAGCAGCTGAACCACTAAATGCACCTTCTTGATACTTCAAAGCAACTAATCCATTTAAACCATGCTTCTTAACTAAATCAGTATAGCCATCTACAACACGACGCGTAAAGTCATCAGCATGATTACCGCTAAGTACGATACCTTTTAAGCTACCACCTGTTTCAATAGTTGAGCTGAATACTTTAAACTCAGACTCTTTAAATATTTCATTAAAATCAATCAAATGCATTTCAAAACGAAGATCTGGCTTATCACTACCATAAACATTCATAGCTTCATTAAACGGAATACGTTTAAACTCAGGTGCTTCTTCTCCCAATACATTAACCATCACATTTGTAGCTACTTCTTCAACAATAGCCATAAACTCATCTTGTGATAAGAATGAAGCTTCAATATCTACTTGTGTAAAGTCTAACTGTCTATCAGCACGAAGATCTTCATCTCTAAAGCAACGTGCTATCTGGTAATAACGCTCTAATCCACCAATCATTAAAAGTTGCTTAAAGATTTGCGGAGATTGAGCTAAGGCATAGAACTCCCCTGGATGCACTCTTGAAGGAACTAAATACTCACGTGCTCCCTCAGGCGTAGACTTAGTTAACATAGGGGTTTCAATATCAATAAAACCCATCCCCTCTAATGTATTACGCATGTTAGAAGTAATCTTAGCACGAGTCATTAAACGCTCTTGCATTATTGGACGACGCAAGTCCAAATAGCGATATTTGAGACGCGTATCTTCTAAAGCATCCGTCTCATCTGCAATAATCATAGGTGTTTGTGCGGCCTTATTTATAATCTTTAACTCCGTAACATCAATTTCAATATCTCCAGTTTTCAACTTAGGATTTTTATCTTGACGCTCTCTTACAATACCCTTTACATTAATAATATATTCGCTACGAATCTTATCAACTAACTCAAACTTTTCTTGATTAATAACCAACTGAGTAATTCCAGTTCTATCTCTTAAGTCAATAAAAACTATTGAACCAAAGTTTCTACGCTTCGAAACCCAACCTACTAACTCAACTTCCTTATTAATATCTTCTAATCGCAATACACCATTCTCATGTGTTCTTAACATACTTATTCACCTATCCATTCTTTAATTGTATTCACTACTTCACTTTGATTAACTGAAACTTGCTTCTGAGACTCGATATGCTTCAGTGTTATCGTATTTGTCTCTAGTTCATTTGATCCCACTATCGCCACTACTTTAGCTCCCATGCGATCAACACTACGGTATTTAGCTTTCATAGATCGATTATGATAATCCATATCACAACTAAATCCAGCTTCGCGAAGCGTACCCATTAACATAAACACAGATGTATTGGCTTCAGGATCCATTGGCATACCATAAACATCAATATGTTCTTCTCCACTAAGATCAATCTCAGCACTTTCCAAGAACACCATTAAACGCTCAATACCCATTCCAAATCCAAAGGCTGAGATATTAGGTCCGCCAAAGTGTTCAACTAAGTGATTGTAGCGGCCACCACCTGTAATTGTTGACTGTGCACCACTTTGCTTATCAGTAGAGATAACCTCAAACACAGTATGATGATAGTAATCTAATCCACGGACTAACTTAGGGTCAATCTCATAAGGTATATTTAATGCATCCAGCAGTGTACATACTTCTTCAAAATATAATTTAGATTCATCCGTAAGTGTTTCTTTATTCGAAGGCGCACTTATAAGAGCCTCATGGTCTTGATAAAACTTATCATCCAAAATACGAAGTGGATTCTGTTTTAATCTACGTTGATTATCCTCACCCATGCCATCAATATACGGCGTAAAATGATCAACCAAAACATCCCGATATGCTTTTTGACTCTGTGCATCACCCAATGTATTGATTACTAACTTATACTCAGTAATTCCAATCTCATTTAGTACCTTAAGTGCCAAAGACATCGCTTCAACATCAAGATAGGGACTCGCTTCACCAATATACTCAACTCCAAATTGGTGGTGAATTCTCATTCTCCCTTTTTGCGGTCTTTCATATCTAAAATTTGGGGCGATATAGAAATATCTTTGAACATCATTACTAATACCAAAGAGTTTATGTTGAACATACGCACGAATAACACCCGCAGTTCCTTCTGGTTTAAGGGTTAACGATCGATTACCACGATCATTAAACGTATACATCTCCTTATTAACCACATCACTTCCATCATTACCCCGGTTGAACACTTCAGTATGTTCAAACATAGGCGTTTTCATCTCAGTAACATGAAATAACTCACAGTTTCTTCTAGCAATATCTTCGATAGTTCGCCAAATGCGCATTTGTTTACCAAAGATGTCCTCAGTACCCCTAGGGGCTTGAAAATTACTCATATAAATCTTCCTTTCCTAATAAACAAAATAAAAGATGATCCCAAGGACGCAATATGCGTGGTACCACCTTTCTTTATACTCAATCCATAACGCTAGATAAGCGGTATTTCCTACTATTTTCAGAAACACATCTCCGGTGTGTCACACTATCTATCTAGCAACATTTTCCACCAAACAATGTCTCTCTATAGCTATACTTATAGTTCATTCACCATCTACAATATATATTTATACTATTAAGATACCATAATTAGTCATAAACTACAATATCTTACGTTCAACTCTTACTACAGAGTCAACCTTCCGTAAGTTAGCCACTAAATTACGAAGATGCATTGCATCCTTAACAACTACATGAAGCGTAGTTAAAGCATGAATCTTATCTTCTTCAACAGTAGAGTTTACAGAAGTCAACCTAACTTTAAGTTGTGATGCTGTGGTAACTAAATCAGTTAATAAAAAATGACGATCAAGTGATAGTATTGATAGAACAGTCTCATACTCACTACCACTAAAACCAGGCTCCCAATACACATCCAATAGTCGCGCTTTCTCATGCGCGACATTAGGACAATCAGTACGATGCACTTTAATACCCTGTCCCTTAGTCACATATCCAACGATATCCTCACCATAAACAGGTGAACAACACTTGGATAGTGATAACATCATAGAGTCAATCCCTTTAACACGAACACCAACATCCCCTTCAAAGGAACGAGCGCTTGTACTAGAAATTAACTTCTCATATTTCTCATTCTCATTAGTCGGAACTTTCTTAACTGAAAGCTTCTCAAATACCGATTGAATAGATAGAGCACGAGTAGCTAAAGCAAACATTAAATCATCGTGATTATGTAAAGAAAAATTAGGTAAGATACTATCTAGTTTCTTAGATGAAAGAAGTTCCTTCTCATCCAGATTACGGCGACGCGCCTCATCCCTAAACATTACATGACCTTTTTGAATTAACACATCACGTTCTTCACTTTGCTTCTTTAGAATAAACTGACGTATCTTATTACGAGCATGAGATGTTTTAACAACCTTCAACCAATCCTCAGATGGTCCCGATTGCTTATTAGTTTTGATACTAACTACATCACCAGTTTGAAGTTCAGTATTTAATGGTACTAGTGTACCATTAACCACAGAACCAACCGTTTGATGACCAACCTCAGTATGAACTCGATACGCAAAGTCTAATGGAGTAGCACCATTTGGTAACTCAATAACGCGACCCTTTGGTGTCATAACATAAATATTAGCACCAAATATATCTTCTTGAAGAAGAGCCATATACTCTAGAGCATCACCTTCGGCATCCTCAGTCATCATATTAAAATCCTTAAACCAAGAAAGACGATCTTCAATCTCTTTCTTACGAGCTGAAGGAACAAACACAGAACCCTCTTTATAACGCCAATGGGCTGCAACCCCCTGTTCAGCGACCTCGTCCATCTTATAAGTTCTAATTTGAATCTCAAAAACATTACCTTCATCACCCATTAAAGTAGTATGTAATGACTGGTACATATTTGATTTAGGAACAGCAATATAGTCTTTCAATCGACCAGGTATTGGTCTATATTCAGCATGTATATAGCCCAAGATTTCATAGCAGTTTAACTCACTCTCAGTGATAATACGTATTGCTAGTAAGTCCAATATTTCATCAAATCGCTTCTGTTTAGTATTCATTTTTTTATAAATACTATATAAGTGTTTAGAACGTCCAAAAATATTAAACTTAATATTGTTCTTAATCAATAAATCAGAGATTCCAGTGATCATACGCGTAACTTGAGCATCCCGTTCAACTTTACGCATTTCAACCAACCTAGCAATCTCGTAGTACTTATCAGGATGTAGATACTGAAAACTAAGATCCTCTAGTTCATTCTTAATCTGCGCAATCCCCAATCTATGGGCAATTGGCGCATAAACATCTAAAGTTTCCTGAGCAATCTTCTTTTGCTTCTCCGGACTTTGAAACTGTAACGTTCTCATATTGTGAAGACGGTCAACCAACTTCACAAAGATAACACGAATATCATTAGCCATAGCAATAAATATGTTACGATGGTTTGCGGCTAGATATTCCTTTTCATCTTTAAACTCCAAATTACCAATTTTAGTAACACTGGAAACAATTTTAGTAATATCTTCACCAAACTCCTGTGCAAGTTCCTGTTCAGTCACATCACAGTCCTCAATTACATCATGAAGAAGGCCTGCAGCAATAGTCGTTGGTGATACTTCAAGACGTGCAAGAATATACGCTACATGCATTAAGTGCACTAAATAAGGTTCGCCACTTTTGCGATATTGACCCTCATGCTTTTCTTCAGCATAAAAATAGGCACGCTTGATTAGTTCAAGGTTCTCATCACTTTTAATATACTTTTTAGCTTCAGCTAATATTACATCTAAGCTCATATCATTTACATTAATTGTAGGCATACTCTCACCTCCTTATTTAGGGAAAAACGAAGTACTTAGACTTCGTTAGTAATTTAGTATAGTATAGATGTCAATTCCATCCAGATGTTTACGCCCTTGAAGTTCATCTAACTCAATTAAGAAAGAGCATCCAACAACTTCAGCTCCCAACTCTTCAATTAAAGAAACAGTCGCTTGAACAGTTCCACCTGTAGCCAGCAAATCATCAACTATTAAAACTTTCTGACCAGGTTTTAAACTATCTTTATGAATATGAAGTTCATTATTACCATACTCAAGATCATACTCAAATGATACTGTTTCTCGTGGTAATTTACCAGGTTTACGCACTGGAACAAACCCTATTTCCAAATTGTTTGCGACAGGACATCCAAAGATGAATCCTCTGGACTCAGGTCCAACAACAACCTCAGCTCCAACTTTTCTAGCATACTCACTCATTAAATCTGTTGCTTCCTTAAACGCCTTACCATCTGCCATTAATGGTGTAATATCTCTAAACATTACCCCTTCGACAGGGAAATCAGGTATTGATGCAATATATTTTTTTAAGTCCATAATATTCTCCTTATAACATTGATTATTATAGCATACTTTCACTATTTATTAATTATCTTTTTAAAGCTACGAACTCCAATCGCCGCTAGAATAATACCAACAATTACCATAAGACCATAAAGCATCCCTTTATTTTGACCGCTAGCAAACCGATTGAATGATACAACATAATCATTACCTTCAACTAAGAATCTAACAAAGTTTTCTTGCGGAGCAGTTTGTTGATTTGTATATGTAAGAGTGTCTCCCACATTTTCATACAAGAAATAGTAGTCACTTTGAACTCGATTAAATAGATTAGTGTTTAACCTTACATAAGTACTAGAAGGAAACTGCTCCTCATTAAACATTAAATGATATGCAGTTTGACCTCCTGTTTGAGCAATAAGATTAGACTTAGCATCTATCAACTTAATTACTAATTTAAGATCTATATCTTCCTTAGTACGAGAGTTAAAGAAATACGAAGCCCATACTATACCTTCATGATCCACTAAATCAATCTCCAATTTTTGTGCTCCAAGTAAAAGAAACACATCTTTTGGTACAACGATTGATTTTAATAACGAGAAATTATCTTTTGCTAGTTTCTCATCAAAAACGATTCTAACCTTAGTAACTTCACGATTATCCATATAACTCAAAATATCATCAATCGGAAAATTAACATCAACCTTACCTACTCGATAATTTACCAAACTCCCACTTTTTAAAACAAGAGCATCATCATCTTTACTAACAACATTAAAATCCACTACAAAATTATTTGAAACTTCTTCGTCTAACTCGACAACTACATTTAATACCGCGGTAACTTTACCAATCTTCGCTATAACCGCAGTAGTTCCAGACTTAAGTCCAATCAACTTACCATTATTTAATACTGCGATACTCTCATCATCCACAGTATAAATTGCTTTTTTATTAGTAGTAGTATCATAAGGTACAAACACAAGACTTGGTATAGAAATCTCTTCACTTACTTTTAATCTAACTTGCTTTGGATTAAACTCCATACGTTCAAGCGGGACAGTAACTACAACCTGCATTGTAGCTTCAACATCACCAACACGAGCACTAATGACTGTTTTGCCAACTTTATGAGCCTTTACAACACCATTAACAACACTAGCAACCAAAGGGTCACTAGAATCCCAAATAACATCACTACCAGTAGTACCAGTCTCAAGCGTAAACTCAATTGTATACGAAGAATTTCTTACAATACTAACACCTTTCTTACTAAAAGATAGCTTAGCAGGAACATCCACTACTTCAATAGCCACATTACCATGCAAAGTTTCAATACTCTCATCTTCAAACTCAACAATTACTTCAACAGAGGTCGTACCATTCAATAGACCCTTAACAACCCCTTGTGAGCTTACACTAGCAATCTTTGGAGCAGTGTTCACAAAACTAACGCTAAAATCCAGATCATCAGCACCTTCTAAAGAATATTCAATATGTTTAGTTTCGCCGACATTAATCTTCATGTCAACAGTTTTCAAACTCACTGATACATCATTAGTAATCTCATCCTCCAATGCACTCACACTGAAAGGGATTAATAAACTAAGACCAACAAGAAATGAAATCATGAATTTTCTCATAAACTTATACTCCAATCTGACTAATATTAAAAGATAAACCAAAACGTGGATGTTGATTAAATTTACCAACTGCCCATGTGCTTGCTGCAACTAGATCACGTATTACATTTTGATTAAAATAAACAGCATCCTGTAACCAAAAATCACTAAAGACTAACTTATATCCAAATCCATTCAAATTAACAACCTTAAATGAATCTGGTAAATTAATCATAAACTCAGGTAATTCAAATCCAGAACCAAGCGGTTCAAGTCTTTTTATATCCTCAAAATACTCTTTAGAAAGAACATCATCAATAATAATAGAC
The DNA here is from genome assembly GCA_964514505.1 of uncultured Erysipelothrix sp. Taxonomy (GTDB): domain Bacteria; phylum Bacillota_I; class Bacilli_A; order Erysipelotrichales; family Erysipelotrichaceae; genus Erysipelothrix. Next base: position 7,924 of record CAZEQW010000032.1, read on the forward strand.
TTCTTAATCTCCTTAACAATATCCAAAGACTTACTCAACGTTTGAACATCATTATAGAAATCTTCAAAATACTTCTTATCAATTGTCATACCATACGCAAAATCATGGCCCCCAAATGCTAGGAAATACTTAGAGTCTAACTGAGAAAATAAGGACTGCAATGAGATCGAATTAGAACGAGCACTACCCACATAACCAGATTTATCACTCTTTAATAAAATGGCGGGCTTATTATGCACTTGAACTAACTGATTTGCAACAATACCCATTATCCCCTCATGAAAATCAGGGTGAGATATAATCATTACTTCATCATCACGTACCATTCGCTTAGCTAACTCAAGGTTCTCCTTACTTTTAGCTTTTCTAAAACTATCAACCTCAATTACATTTAATGCATAAGATTTAAGTACCTCATCCTTATCACTAATAAGATACTCAACCATTGTGTTCATATTTACTATATCTGCCATTCGACCTACAGAATTAATCTTAGGTACGATTTTAAATGCCACATCTTGTGCTGTAAAGTCACTTGTTACCTTACTACCCACTAAATAATCCAATGCCAATACACGTGTAGTATTCATAACTTCCAAACCACGTCTTACAATTTCTCTATTCTTACCCCATAATCCCATTACATCAGCAATAGTAGCCAATGCACCATATGCTAAAATCTTAGGTGTTAGTACGCCCATCGATTCCGCAATAACACACATAAGACCACCAGCACTCATTTCAAAGGCATAATCACCTAAGAAACTAGGATGTACTAATATACAATCTATATCAAAAGACTCAATAATATGATGATCAACTACCGCAACATTAAGTCCTAAATCCAGCGCAAACTGCAACGCTTCGCCAGCTTTAACTCCATTATCCACTACCAACAAATCTGTATAACCCTTATCAAATACTAATTGAACAATCTCCTTAGTTACTCCATAACCATCTTTCATTCGATTTGGAATATAGTATCCTGGTTTCTTTAGTCCAAGTTCTTCAGCTATCAACATACCAATTGCAGTACTACTTACACCATCGGCATCATAATCACCACAAATCATTAACTTGTCTGCATTCTTAAGAAAATCACTAATTCTATCTAAACTCTCATGCTCAATAATAATCTCTTTGGGATTTAGTATTTCATCTACTTGAGAATCACTTAGATTCAATAACGATAATACTTTTTGAACTTCAAGACCAAACCCAGTTAGCCTAGTATCTCTATCTAAATCATTAAAATGAACCATACTTACTCCTTATCTCTACCTGCAATAATTAAAACCGTTGTACAAAGCGCGAAGGCGTACGATGCAAATATTCTAATTAAAAGATGAGCCGCTTCATTTGTTAGCGGAATTATTACAATCATTGGCAAAATCAAGATTGCCAATACAGCTAATATATTTTTAAGTGGATCTAATCCAACCTTCTTAGTCCTGTGATAAAAGAACATAGCACTTGTCGTTAAAAATGGCGAAACCCATAGAGACAGTGTGAATAAGGAATCCCCAAAGGCACCTAAGAAATACGCAATCAACATAAAAAACACAGTTGTAAGCAGCGAAATCCCAAACAGAGTTCCTTGTTGCTTTTTATCTTTATAAACGAAATGAAGACCAAATAACGCCAAGATACTTACACCAAAACTACCATACCACATCATCGAAGATACAGGAGGTTCTTCAATATAAGAATATACTGAGGACTCAAGATTTGATTTAAGCATTAAATCAAATCTAACTTCATCTAATGCATGACGATTATTCAAACCTTCAAACTTAAACCACGTCGTCTTTTCTTCACTAACACGATACATAAATAGATTATCTTCCAATCCATACTTATATAAAGACGCCTGTACTTCTAAAAATGAGACTGGAGCACTATCTTGAACTACTAAGATGTGATTTGTATTAGTAGGCCAAATCTTAGGTTCAGTGAAAATCAAAGAGCTACTAGAAATCACTACAACAACAATACTTCCCATCAAAAATCCTCGCATCACTATGTTTGCGAAAACAGGAGTTGCTCTAAATAAAGAAGCACGAGGAAGAAAACTCTCACGCAAACTAGAGTCCTTAACAATAGCCATCATGAAAAATGGCAAGAACTTCAAAAGCGCAAAACGTTCTATTACCAACCAAATGCTAATGATTAAGAAAATAATTGCCGCGTTTATATATGTTCCCGCAAAAAACACAAGCAATAAACCAATAACACTTAATACCAAACTAAAGTATAGACTAGAATTAAGAATTTCATTAACACTGTTAATATAATCAGTGGGTTCTACTGAAAAAAACTCAGATAACTTACTCACTATATATTGCTTTTGCATTAAAAGAAAAACGAAACTAAGTAAAAGAGCTAACCAGACGGTATTATTTAATAAATAGCCCATCATATTTGCTAAAAACAATGTAAATATTAATACTGCAGCAATACTTAAGGATATCGCAAAACCAGTTCGTTGATAACGATAGGTTGAGTAAACCACATAACCCAATAGGAATACTACAAAATATAATTGAAATAATTTAATATTAGATAAAATACTAGATAAGGACCCAAAAGTACCAACGCTATCAATATGTACATCATTTAGTTCAGTTCTAAAACTCTCTAAAAAACCTTGAATATCATTGACTCCAATCAACTTTATCATGGTTCGATTACCTGACATTGGATAAGCATAAACCTCAATAGGTGTATTACTTAACTCCTCTAAAAAACCATGAAGAGCGTGGGTCTCTGGTGGTTGATTAACGATCATATTAACCTCACGACCAAAACCTTCACCCAAACGTAAACTGACAATACTAAAAAGCAATGTTGCAGTAAACAACAGCAACACAGAACTCATGATAGATGCTTTTATGTACGGTCTTCTATTCATGTTATACTTCTCCTAAAATATCACTTATATTACGACGCGATCCCTGAACACTAGCGTCCACACTTAAATACTGAATTATGCGATCTGTAGACATATTAATTATCTCATCACTAATAATACTAATACTTTTTGGCACTTCTTGGCGCCAAACATATCTAAAAAAAATATTCTCTAAATCTAAATATCGAATACCTGTATAACCTTCTCTATGAAGACGTTTAAGTCTGATTGTTAATAATAATTGAATTTGCTGATTTTGTGCGTTCATGCTCCACCTCTATAGGTTTTATTATAGCAAATTTACCTTCAAACTTCACTCTTTCATTAAAAAAGTATTCTGTAATCACAGAATACTTTAATCTATTTCACTAACATAATATTTAAATAAATCTCCACGTTCTTCAAAATTTTTGAACTGGTCATATGAGGCACAAGCAGGAGACAATAATATTATATCCCCATTTTGAGCCATCTCCCAGGCTTGCTCAAACGCTTCTTTTAAATTATTAACCAAGATACTATTATCAAAAACTGTTTCTAACTTATTTTTACTCTCACCAAATAATATAGCTGTTTTAACACGGTCATTATATTGCTTCAATAAATCAAAAGAAATATTCTCATCATGACCACCAGCTAGTAATATAACAGGTAAATCAAAACTCTTAAGTGCTGTTACTGTAGCTTCCGGATTAGTTCCTTTCGAGTCATTATAGAATGATACTCCCTCAATCGTATCAACATACTCAATACGATGACTTACACCGCCAAAAACTCTTAAAACAGCCCTAATATTTTCTATACTCACACCCGCAATAAAAGCCATAGTACTTGCAAACATGGCATTCATTAAGTTATGCTCACCAAGAACCTTTAACTCATTTACCGCAAATAATGATATATCCTTAAAGTATGCAAAACCATCTTCAACATAAACATCTTTTCTTTCAACTAAAGAAACATCAATAGCATTAACACCTTTGGTTCTTTCGACCAAGACCTTATCATCGAAATTTCTTATAAAATATTCAGCTCTATCAATAATACTCAATTTAGCACCGTAATAATCATCAACAGAATCGTAACGATCAAGATGATCAGGAGATAAATTCAATAAAGAATAAACACGCGGCTTAAGTGAAGGCGTATTGTCTAATTGAAAAGCAGATATCTCAAGAGCTATATCCCTTTTTATATCACCTGACTTATACACTTCCTCACTGAGTGCAATTCCAACATTTCCTGCCAGCAACGCACGATTATCTTTCTTACGTAACATTTCATACAGCATAGTAACCGTAGTTGTCTTACCATTGGTACCCGATACGCAATAATAATCTGCTTTTTTATTAACAAGACTTGCTAGTTCAATCTCATTTATAACAGCATCAAATCTCCTAACCAAAGGATGCTTATTTGAAATTCCGGGATTCTTAACAATAATATCATAATGATCATACTTAGATGTTTCACTATCGTCCAATACTACTTCAACACCCATTGACTCTAAATCAATACGACGTTCAAAATCGCTATTTGATACTAAAGTGACACCATAACCCATTTGATTTAGTAAAACAGCAGCCCCATAACCAGATCGAGCACCACCGATAACTAAGGCTTTCATAAGACACCTATTAAAACACCAGCTAAGGCACTGATTAATCCTAATAACCAGAAGAAATGAACCACAGATTCTTCTTTCCAACCATTC
>CAZEQW010000033.1:0-12399 GCA_964514505.1 uncultured Erysipelothrix sp.
TGGGTTTGGTTTTACTAATAAATTAGTTTACTAATACTAAACAAGATATTGAAAGGAGTAGATTATGGAAATAGGAAAAAAAGTTAAGCAGTATCGTACTCAAAATGGATTGACTCTAGAGGAGTTGGCCAGTCGAACTGAGTTAACGAAAGGGTTTCTTTCTCAAATAGAAAATGACTTAACTTCTCCTTCTATATCGACTCTTGGCGATATAGTTGAAGCGTTAGGTATGGATATGTCTTCGTTCTTTAAAGAGGAAGACAGCGAGCAGTTTGTATTCACAAGTGAAGATTATTTTGTGGATGATAAAGAGGGTTCTAAGATTACTTGGATTGTTCCTAATGCACAGAAGAATGAAATGGAACCGATTGTATTGGAATTAGAACCAGGGGCTTCATCTAATGAGGTGCTTCCTCATGAGGGCGAGGAGCTAGGTTATGTATTGAGTGGTAAAGTGACGATGATTATGGGTGATGAGCGTATCACGGTTAAAAAGGGACAGACATTCTATATTAATGGAGATATAGAGCATGTTCTTATTAATGATCATAATCAAAAGGCGCGTGTGTTGTGGGTATGTACCCCACCAATTTTTTAGGAGGCTTGTTATGGAAGCATTAATTCAATTTAAAAACATCGTTAAAAGTTTCGATGACCATATTGTTTTAAAGGGTATTAATTTAGATATCTTTGAGAACGAGTTTGTGACACTATTAGGTCCATCTGGGTGTGGGAAAACTACATTACTTAGAATACTAGGGGGATTTCTTGAACAAAACTCTGGTGAGGTATTCTTTGATAGTATTGAAATTAGTAAGACACCACCTCACAAACGCGAGGTTAATACTGTATTTCAGCGTTATGCTCTTTTTCCTCATATGAATGTATATGACAATATAGCTTTTGGTTTAAATATTAAAAAGGAATCAAAAGATATAATTGATCAGAAGGTTCGTAAGATGTTGAAGTTAGTTAACTTAGAAGGATTTGAGAAACGTTCTATTAACCAGTTATCTGGTGGGCAACAACAGCGCATTGCGATTGCTAGAGCCTTGGTTAATGAACCAATGGTTCTGCTTCTTGATGAACCTCTAGGAGCCTTGGACTTAAAGTTACGTAAAGAGATGCAACATGAACTAAAGGAGATTCAACAAGATGTTGGTATTACCTTTATTTATGTTACTCATGATCAAGAAGAAGCACTAACAATGTCTGATAAGATAGTAGTCATGAATGAAGGGGAGATTCAACAAATTGGAACTCCGATTGATATATATAATGAACCCGAGAATAGATTCGTAGCTGATTTTATTGGTGAATCTAATATTATTGAGGGTCAAATGATTAAAGATAGATTAGTTATGTTTGATGGCCAGGAATTTGAATGTGTTGACTATGGATTTGATGAAGATGAAATGGTTGATATTGTGATTAGACCAGAGGACTTAGATATAGTATCGACTGAAATGGGTAAACTAATTGGTATTGTCGATTCAGTATTATTTAAGGGAGTCCACTATGAGATAGTGGTTAAAACTCTAGAGCGTGAATTAATCGTACATACTACTGATTATACTGAAGAGGGAACTCGTGTAGGTATTCATTTCTTTCCAGAGGACATTCACGTAATGTCTAAGTTAGAGGCATACTAATGAGAAGCTATAAGAAGCTTGTGATTCCCTATATCGTCTGGATAGCATTGATGATTATGGTACCGATGCTACTAATGATATTTTATGCATTTACACAAGCTCCTAGTGGAGATATTATTCAAATTCAATTTACGTTTGCGAACTTCAAGGCTTTCTTTGACCCAGTCTTTGTGGCCGTGTTAATGAAGTCACTTCGTATCGCATTGATAACTACGATTATTAGTTTAATTATTGGATATCCACTAGCATATATCATCTCAAGACAAAGTGAGAAAATACAAACCTTGTTGATATTGCTTGTAACCATTCCAATGTGGATAAATATGTTGATTCGTACGTATGCTTGGATTAGTGTTCTATCAGATACTGGTTTAATTAACAACTTGTTAGTAATGTTAGGTTTTAAACCAATAAAAATGATGTATACAGATTTCTCTGTAATCTTAGGAATGGTGTATAACTTCTTACCATTTATGATTATTCAAATTTACACAGTATTAAGTAGAATGGATGATTCCCTTATTGAAGCAAGTTATGACTTAGGGGCAAATCGAAGACAAACATTTAGACGTGTAGTCTTCCCACTATCTCTGTCTGGAGTTATTTCAGGAATAACTTTAGTATTTTTACCGGCAGTATCTACTTTTGTTATTCCGCAGTTCCTAGGTGGAGGCGGTTACTTCTTAATTGGTAATTTAATAGAAACACAATTTATGCAAGGAAGTTGGAACTTTGGTTCTGCTATTTCGATGATAATGGCTATTATTATCATGTTCTCAATGAGTCTTGCCAATAAGTTTGATAAAGATAATGTCGATGATAGTAAGAAGAAAAAAGGAGGGCTAACATGGTAGGTAAAAAAGAGCGTAAGTTTGCGCATATCATGAGCATTGGTGCTATGTTGGTATTCTTCTATTTGCCAATTGTTATCATGGTTATCTTTTCATTTAATAGTACTAAGTCATTAACTAACTTTAGTAGTTTCTCACTAAGATGGTATGAGACTCTATTTAGAAATAGACAAATGGTATCGGCAATTCAAGTGTCTTTATCTGTGGCGCTGATCTCAACGCTAGTTTCTACAATTGCAGGGACCTTAACAGCCATTGGATTAACTAATTCCAATAAGTTAGTTAGAAAGTCGGTGTTACAGATTAATAATCTTCCGATTATGAACCCTGAGATTGTTACAGCTATTAGTTTAATGTTATTGTTTATCGCATTTAAGGTACCAAAAGGATTTGCTACTTTATTATTAGCACATATAGCGTTTAGTATACCGTATGTTATTTTAACTATTTTGCCTAAGCTTCGTAAGTTAGATCCTAATCTAGCGGATGCGGCTATGGATCTTGGAGCAACACCATTTCAAGCGCTTATTAAAGTAATTCTGCCTCAAATTACACCAAGTGTGATTTCAGCAGCACTATTGGCGTTTACTATGTCATTTGATGATTTCGTTATTTCATATTTCGTAAGTGGTAATGGTGTCAGCAATATTTCGATGTGGGTTTATACTATGTCAAAACGTATTGACCCATCAGTTAATGCACTAAGCACAATTATGGTTGGTGTGATTACTTTAATTCTTATTTTAATTAATGTAATACCTGTATTAACTAAAAACACACAAAAACATAAGAAGGTTATTGGAGCCTAAGGAGAGAGTTATGAAAAAAATATTATTATCAGCACTAGCATTATTTTTGTTAGTGGGTTGTGGATCAAGCAATAAGCCAGAGGTTCGTGTTTTTAACTGGGGTGCTTATATTGATGAAGAAGTGATTAGAGATTTTGAGGATGAGTTTGGAGTTCATGTTAAGTATGAAAACTTTTTCTCAAATGAAGCAATGTATACAAAAATGTCTAGCGAGAACTATGACGTAATAGTTCCATCTGATTACATGATTCAAAGATTAATTGATGAAGATAGATTACAAAAGTTAGACTATAGTAAATTAGATAATGCAGCGAATATAGACAGTATTTATAAAGGACGCCACTTTGATCCTAATAACGAATATAGTGTTCCGTATTTTGCGGGAAGCGTTGGTTTAGTATATAACACTAAAGAAATAAGTAGAGATGAGATCGAAGAAAAAGGATGGGATATCTTACGTGATACTCAATATCGAGACCGTTTATTCTTCTATAACTCAGAGCGTGATGCTTTCATGGTGGCTCTAAAAGCTCTTGGATATTCAATGAATACTGAGAGTGAAAAGGAATTAAATGAAGCGTATGAGTGGTTAATCGCAATGAAGAAAGAAATGAATCCAATATTAGTGGATGATCTTGTGATTGATGCTATGGCTGCTGGAGAAAAAGACTTGGCAGTTATGTACTCAGGAGATGCAACATATGTATTATCTGAGAATGAGGATTTAGCTTATATTGAACCTAAACAAGGTACGAATGTATGGCTTGATGCTATGGTTATTCCAGCTAATGCTAAGAATGTTGATTTAGCTCATGAGTTTATTAACTTTATTGCTTCAAAAGAAGTATCTAAAGCGATCTCAGAGGAAGTAGGTTATACAAGTCCTATTACTAGTGTAGTGAACCAGATTCATGGCATTGGTGGAGTATATGAAGGTATTGATGCTTATATTCCTCGTGCTAATTATGCTAAGGATGAGGAGTTCTACTTCAATGCTAAGACTAAAGCAATCTTAACTGATCTTTGGAGCAAAGTAGCTGCTTCTCAGTAATATAAAAAGACACATCAAGGTGAACTGACCTAATTAGTCGGCACCAAGGTGTGTCTTTTTTATATGTTATCTCAGTCTCTTTTGACCTTCTAACTCTTTATATGGTTTTACATCATGACTTACTTCTAATGTTCCAACGTACTGTCCAAACTCATTTCTAATGGCTATGTATTGAATGTGAATTAGCATACCTTTCATCTCAATCCAGAAGCTTTCTGAATCTTTCGCTCCTGATTTTAGGTCTTCTAGGATTCCTTCAACCATATCTACTGAACGTGGTGGATGGCAATGTCTTACATCTCTTCCCAAGGCAGCTTTTGATCTTATAAAGATTCTGTCTTTAGCCATATTGAAGTATCTAAACTTGTCGTCTTTATCAATGAATGTAACATCAATAGGAAGTGCATTAAGGATACCTAGTAACTCCTCAAGTCTTAGGACTCCTGTGTCTAAGTGAATCTTGTGATCTTTAATGGCTAGATCCTCTTTTACGCGTTGGTAGAAATTTTTTGAACGTGGTAACCACTTTTCTTTTGGTACTACAAGACAGTAACCAATCTCCTCGGAGTCATAGGCTACTTCACCCCATTCTTCTTCTGTTACTACTTCCGATATCATTGGTAGCATGATCATTTCTTCTTTGAAGATCATATCTTCAATGCGTTTACGTAGTGCTGTAAATGAGTCTAGTAGTCCATCTCTATTGTCTTCTTGAATCAGGCGATAGAATGATTTTAAATCATCTCTAATTTCATCATCAACTCCCCACATTACTTTGGGAGGGGCGTCATAACCATACTTTTCAAGTAATGGGAAAAAGAGTACTTCCTTGCGGTGATAGTGTTTATTAAGGTCAAAGAGTTCATTTACCTTTGAAAGTAATTGGAAACGGTGTCCTTTATCACCTGATGTTTCATATTGCAGTGTTAGAAAGAAAATCTCTTCTAGATGTGTTTCAAGCGCTCTGTTTTCATCTTGTAGAACTTTAATGGGGTGCCCTTCTCTTTCAAACTCAGGGGGTAGTGCATGAATCTCTTCTATAGACATTTCAAAGATATCGGCATGGATATCACAGAGTCTTTGAATCTCTTCAACTGGCATACCATCGTTAACTAACTCCTGTTCCATTTGAATAATTTCAGCAGAAGTAACAGAACCAAACTGTTCCTTGAAGTCTTGTTTAACAGTATCTGAACTTTCGCCATCATGTAAACGTAGTATCAACTGACCTAGTTTCTTTGTTTTACTCATATAATACTACCTCCATATCATTTTCTTTTAAGTAAGTGTTTGCTTCTTCAATACTCATCTTGATGTGAGCGAGGGCTTTCTTTAAGGTAATTACACGACCGACACTTAAGTAAGTTGTGTTATCTTTCATGGGAGAAAATCCCATGTTTATAAAAACTTCTCTAAGAGAAGGATTAGATTTTGTAGCTTCATAAAATGTAGTATTTATATTTATATTTGTCATAGTGTCCTCCTGTGTGTATTATACACCAAAGTAGATTGAAACAGTACTATAATGTGTGTAAGGAGATGGTATAAATGAGTAACATTAATTCTATTAGAAATGCCATTATAAAAGATAATGTGGAGTTTACTAAGTTAGGTTATAATCCTATTTTTAGGGCTTATGAAGAGGCTAAAATAGTAATCATTGGACAAGCTCCAGGAATTAGAACGCAACTTAAAGATGATGTGTTTAGAGATGAGAGTGGTGATCGATTGCGTGAGTGGATGGGTATAGATGAGAAAGTATTTTATGACTCTAAAATGATTGCGGTTTTACCGATGGATTTTTATTATCCTGGTAAAGCAAAAACTGGTGATAAACCACCACGTAAAGATTTTGCGGATAAGTGGCATCCCTTGTTGTTAGAGTGTATGCCTAATGTTAAGTTAGTGCTGTTGATTGGCTTGTATGCTCAAAAGCATTACTTGGGTAAGGACATGAAAGATAATCTAACAAAGACTGTTATGGCATATAATGAGTACTTACCTAAATACTTTCCCTTGGTTCATCCTTCGCCTTTAAACAGACGTTGGATCGCTAAGAACCCGTGGTTTGAGAATGAGGTTCTACCTGTATTAAAAAGCGAGGTAAGTGCTATTCTAGGATGAGTTTGAAGTAGACTGTTATTATATCAAATGTAATTGATTGTGAAATTTGATAGAATAAGCAAGTTGAGGTGTTATATGAAAAAGAAACATGCATTGAGTATATTCATGCTTATTTATGTATTAGCGGGAATGGGTGCTAACTTTGCGCATCCTATTACTCCCAATTATTTGAAATATTTGGACTTCCCAAGTTCAATGTTTGGTTTAGTATTTGCGGCGATGTCGCTAACAAACTTCTTGTTCTCTCCTTTCTGGGGAGTTATGTCACGATATGTTTCGGCTAAGAAGTTATTATTTATAGGTTCGATTGGTTATGGAGTGGGCCAGTTTCTATTTGGATTCTTTAGTAGTCCGTGGATCATAATCATGGGTAGATTAATATCAGGTGCCTTTATATCAGCGGTCTTTGTAGCCGCAAGTTATTATGTAATATCGATATCTAGTGATGAGGATAAGTCTAAGAATATTGCGAAGATGGTAACGGTTTTCTCAGTAAGTGGAATGGCTGGTTATTTCTTGGGTGGCTACCTAGGAACAATTAATTTATTTTTACCATTCGTTGTTCAAGTAAGTGTACTGGTATTAAGTGGAGTATTATTTTATGTTCTATTATTAGATAATGAGGTTGAGTCAGATGTTGATCTAAATAGAATTTGGAGTGGAAGTAATCCTTTAGTTAAAAGAAAGACTCCTTTAAGTAGAGATTTTAAAATACTGTTTGTGGTAATCTTATTAACAAGTATTGCGTCAACTACGTTGTCGCAAACCTATTCATACTATTTAGTTGACGTACTTAATATGACATCATTTGCGAATGGTGTCACTAAAGGTTTGGTTGGAATTGGGTCAATGATTCTTAATTTTACTTTAACGCTTTGGATTGTTAAGTCTAGAGATGTTAGTCGTAAGATAAGTTATGTTCATCTAAGTATTGCGCTTGTTGGGATTACATTAATTGTATTTGGTAAAGAAGCACTATTATTTAGTGGTATTGGTATTGTGATGATGATATTAGATTCAGTATCAGTATCGTTATTGCAAAGTAAGAATACGCAGATTGCAACAACTGATAATCAAGGGGAAATGTTAGGGCTACACAATGCTTATAAGAATCTAGGTGGTATTGTTGGTTCATTAGTAGCGGGTGTTATTTATGAGTGGTATGTTTTATTGCCGTTTATTGGATTAATAGTACTTTACCTCTTAGCATCGCAGTTCGTGAAACGAGTAACTTAAATTTAGGTTTTAGTAGTTCGTATTATTAGTGCAAATATTTTTGTTTTGATATAATGATAATAGAAATGAGGTTTATGATGGCTAATTATGTATTGTCTATTAACTCAGGGAGTTCTTCTCTGAAGTTTAAAATGTTTGAAATGCCCAGTGAGGAAGTAGTCACTTCTGGTATCATTGAAAAAATTGGGCTGGAGACTTCTGTATTTACAACGAAGTTCAATGGTGAAAAGTTTGTGGTTAATGAACCTATTCCTGATCACTCTAAAGCAGTTGAGTTATTGTTGGAGACATTTGTCAAACTAGGTTTGGTTGATAATGTTGAGGATATTAAAGGAGTAGGGCATCGTATTGTTCATGGTGGTGAGCTGTATAAGAAATCAGTGTTGATTGATGATGATGTTTTAGAAGGAATGGCTTCGCTATCGCATTTAGCACCACTACATAATCCAGTAAATATTATCGGTGTTAGGTCTTTTCAAGAGTTTATACCAGATGCTAAGCATGTAGCAATCTTTGATACTGCTTTCCATCAAACAATGGATGCTTCAAATTACTTATATCCTATTCCATATGAGTATTACGAAAAGTATCGAATTCGTCGCTATGGATTCCATGGTACATCACATTATTATGTTACTAATAAAGTGGCTGAGTTAATGAACAGAGATGTACAAGGGTTAAATATTATTTCTGCGCATTTAGGTAATGGTGCTTCAATTACAGCTATTCACGACGGGAAGTCCGTTAATACATCAATGGGTTTCACACCATTAGCAGGTATTATGATGGGTACGCGTTCTGGTGATGTTGACCCGGCAATCTTGCCTTTTATCATGGATGCAGAAAATCTGAGTGCTAGTGAAGTGTTGAAAATCTTCAACAACAAATCAGGTATGTATGGTGTATCGGGTATATCCAGTGATGCACGTGAAATAATTTCTGATAAGAATGAAGGTAATGAAAGAGCGGCATTGACATTAGAGTTATACGCTAATCGAGTTGCTGAAGTTATTGGTTCTTATTTTATTAAGTTAGGTCATATTGATGCAGTAGTATTTACAGGTGGAATTGGAGAGAATGCTGTTGCGATTCGTGCGATGATCTTAACAAAAATTGAAGAGGCGATGCGTCTTTCGATTGATTATGATTTGAATAATAAAACAATGGGTGAAGAAGTTTTAATTAGTACTGATAAGAGTACAGCTCAAGTATGGGTTGTGCCAACTGATGAGGAACTAGTTATAGCCCGTGATACATACGCATTTATAAGGGGCTAATAGCTCCTTTTCTTATTGGAATTTGAGAAGTGTGGTATAATATTAGTATTGAGGAGGTGTTGATTTGCGAATAGGATTAGTACCAGGAGAGTTTGAAGGTAGCTATAAAGAGCGCTTAGATAGTGTTGAAGAGTCGCTTCAGAATAATGTATCACTTGGATTCTTGTTTTTTGGATCGCCTATCTATAAGGAAGATGAACCTATCTTTGATGATAGTAAGGAGATCATTTTATTAAAAGACCTTGCTAAGACGTATAACCATGCAATTGGAATTGGATTTGCAGAGAGAGATAGAAATAATGAAGAACAGCTCTACAGAAGTTACATCTTTATTTCAAGTGATGGTAGCATTATTGCTAAACACAGTATGCCATTAGATGTAGGATCACAGCACTCACTTATTTCATTTACATATAAAGACATTAGATTTTTGGTTGTTGATGAAGAAGGTATCTTGAAGACAGAAGTGGTTGATGAGATTAATCGTCAATCCCCTGATGCTGTATTGTGCTTAACATCCATTGTTCATAATGCAACAAGTTGGCGTAACCAAGGTTTAGGAAACTATGCAGATGATATTTCCACTATTAAACCAAGTGTTATGATTGTTAATGCTTTTAACGCCCATGAGCCCCAACAAACAGGTGGAGCTTTCTTGATTAAGCAAGGGGCTGTCACTAAGGAACTTCCATTAGGTAATAAGGGAGTTTTAATTGTTAATGAGAATGAGTTGTAAAATTAGAACGGTAACGTTCTTTTTTTATTATGTTTAGGTATTCTAACTTTCATTTGCTATAATAGTCGTATGAGAAAAAAAATATTTGCAACAGATTATGATGGAACTCTTTTCCAGTATGGAACAGTTTCAGAGAAAGATATTGAGTCAATAAAGAAGTTTAGGGCTTCAGGTGGCTTGTTTGGGATTGCTACAGGACGTATGATTGCTTCTGTTAAAAGAGAAGTTGATCAATACAATATTCCCGTTGATTTTATCATTGGAATGAATGGAGCAGTAACAGTAGATGAAAACTATAGAGAGTTAAATAGTTTTAATATAGAAAATGAGATTGGTTTAAAGGTAAAGAGGATGTTGATTGATGGAGGTTCGGCACGATCTTCAATCTCAGATGGCTATAATGTTTATAGCGTTGGAGAATATAGTGAAGACTTAAGTAGTTTGTCGGTAGAACGCGAAGTAATTCTTTCCAATAACATTAAAGGATTATATGGTCGCGTTGCGACACGTGAGTTAGCCTTGGAACTAACAGGTGCCATTAATAGTTTATATGGTGACCATGTAACGGCATTACCAAACTATAATTATATTGATATCGCTAGTAGTGAGACTGATAAATCAGTTGCTTTAGAGAAGTTTGTGGAACGTTTCAATGATCCTATTGTGGGTACAGCCGGTGATGCGCATAATGATCTAATGATGCTCAAGAAGTTTCATGGTTATGCAATGCGTCATGGTGATGTTGATATCATTAGTCAAGTTGAAAATAAGGTAGATACCTTAAGAGAAGCATTAAAAGAGTTTATGAAAATATAAAAGGCTCGGTCAATATGACCGGGCCTTTACTTTAATATATTATGAATTAAGAAATGAGCAACACCATTATCACGATTACTTAATGTTTCATGACTTGCAACTTTCTTAACGTCTTCAGGGGCGTTTTTCATTGCGACACTTTTATGTGCTACTTTAAACATACTAACATCATTATAACCATCACCAAATACTAATGTATTCTGTGCATTAAGGTGATTAGCAATCTTCTTCAATGCATTACCTTTGGATGTAGTTGCTGGGTATAACTCCATATTATCAGGTGCAGAAGCTGCCACACTTAGATTATCTAACTTAAGTAACTCTTCTCTAGCTAAAGCTAATCGAGCTAAATCTTTTTCGTTAGTACTTATTTTTGTATCATCATTATCACGAATTGTTGATAGAGCATTGATAATATCAAAGTCTTTAATGTCCTCGTGGATGTTACTAACTTTCTTTAATATAGGTTTGGTTCCATTACGTTCATGGTATCCATTGCTTTCTGCGAAGAACTCAGGAACAAAGTGGGTATACAAAATATCTTTATCCGTAAAGAACAAGGTTGGAAGATTATACTTCATCGCAATATCATAAATTAGTGGAATCATTTCCTTGTCCATTAAGTTCTTATGGAACTCTGTACCATTTTGAATAATACCCCCATTAGATGCGACAACTTTAACACGTGGATCAATCGAGTAAGCTACATCGGCTACTAAACTCATCATTCTACCAGTTGCAATGTAGAAATCATGGCCTTCATCTAAGATCTTTCGTATTACTTCCTTAGTATGCTCGTTAACATCATGGTCAACATCGGCAAGGGTGCCATCTAAATCAGAAAAAATTAAATATTTACTCATAACTACCTCTCTTTTATTTACCTCTATACTATAGCAAATTTAGTCAATATAACCTATTCATCCACATTATTTGGTAGAATAGAGATAGATAAGAAGGGAAAGATCAAATTATGAAAAAGATAATGTTGAATAATGGCTATGAGATTGATATTGTTGGTTCAGGAACTAATACCTTTGGTAAAAAAGATAGAGATTACTTTGGTGAAATAACAATGGATACTACTGAGATTAAGTCTGCGATTGAATTAGGTTATCGTCAATTTGATACAGCTATCTCATATCGTAATGAAAAAGTAGTGGGTAAAGCGATTAAGGAATCTAAGTTGCCCAGGGAGTTGTTTTATATAACGTCTAAGATCCCTGGTAAGGAACCTTATATCTATGATGTGGCCGGTGCGATAAATAGTAGTTTGGAAAACTTAGGGGTTAATCCATTGATCTATACTTAATTCATCATCCTTGGGAAAATATGGATGAGATGTTAAGTGTATGGCGAACATTGGAAAGCTACGCTAGTAAGGGTTTTATTAAAAGTATTGGTGTTTCTAACTTTACTCAGGATCAACTTGAGTATCTATATAATAATGTAAAGGTCAAGCCAGCTGTTAATCAAATTGAATCGCATCCGGGTCATTGGAACGATGAACTTGTGGAGTTTACACAATCACTTGGAGTGGCAGTGCAAGCTTGGGGTCCTTTGAGTAGAGTAAAAGACGAAGCACGACATGTTTTAGGGGATATTGGTAAAAAGTATAATAAGACTTGGGCTCAAGTTGCACTGCGTTATCAAATAGAACGTGATGTTATTGTTATTCCTAAATCACATAGTGCTAAGAATCAAGAAGCCAATATTGATATTTTTGATTTTGAACTGAGTGATGAAGATAAGCAGGTAATCAAAGGTCTATGATAGGACTTGCATTTTCTATATAGTTTCGTTAATATAGAATATGCATGCCGCCATAGTTTAATGGTAAAATAGAG
>CAZEQW010000034.1:0-12282 GCA_964514505.1 uncultured Erysipelothrix sp.
ATAGGAAACTTACTTAAAGAAAAAAGAATTGAAAAAAATTTAAGTATTGATGACATAGTAAATATAACTAAACTAACAAGAAATCATATTATTGCAATTGAGAATGGCGATATTGAGCCTTTTAGAAATGACCTTTCGTATCTTAGTTATTATATTAGGCATTACGCAAATGCTGTTGGAATTGATTATGAATCTTTGCGTGATGAAGTAAACGAAGTAACAGCAGAATGGACACAAACAATTGATATTGTGGCTGTTCCAGAAGGGAAAGATAAGACTGTTAAACAAAGTCGTAAGAAAGCTATTAAAAAGAATTTAGATTATTCTTTTATGGCGTTTGTGGTAGCCACTATATTACTGATTGTTTTATTTGTATATCTAGGGGTTAGATACTTGCCGGGATTAATATCTTCTGAACCAATTGAGAAACCAGGTATTTCAACACCTGAGCTTCCGGATAATAAACCTCCAGTAAGTGAGCCGGGAACTGAGTTACCAACGCCGCCTACAACAGATAAAAAGATTGAAATTATCAGTGTTGATGATGAGAAGTATGAAGTGATTAATTGGAATGAAGACGAAGAAATTGAGTTTGAAGTAAAGTTTGGTGCTAAAAAGACTTGGGTTGCTGTTAATGAAGATGGTAAAACAGTTGCAGATCCTGTGTCTAAGGTTTATATAGAAGGTGAGTCTATTAAATTTACAAGTAATGCAGTTTTAGACCGTGAAATTATGTTCCATTTAGGTGTCATGGCTAATAATGAAATATTTATAAATGGTGAAAAGATTAAACTCACTGAGAAAATCACTAATACTAAGGGCGTAGTTAAACTACGATTTAGATTTGTGGTTAAAGAAGGGGAAACAGAATGAATTTAGCGAATCGTTTAACGTTGTTTAGAATTTTTTTAATACCAGTCATTGTACTGATATATATATTTCCATACAGTCAGTTTGGAATTAATGTAGGTTATATTCCTTTTGATACGGTATTATTATCGTATGATAAGATTGCAATATTTATTATATTTGTAATAGCATCACTAACCGATGCTTTGGATGGACATATCGCAAGATCTAGAAACATGATTACTACATTTGGTAAGTTTCTTGATCCAATCGCTGATAAATTATTAGTTAATACACTACTAATTATGTTTGCGGCTGATCGTGTTGTTCCAATTGCTGCAGTATTGTTGATGATTTGGCGCGATACGATTGTTGATGCATTGCGTATGTTGTTATCACAAAAGGGAATGGTGATGGCAGCGGGATACTTAGGTAAGATTAAGACAGCCAGTCAAATGATTGCGATTGCTTTAGTATTGCTGAATAATCTACCGTTTGAGTTACGTGGAATTCCGGTGGCTCATATCTTAATATGGTTTGCAACGTTAATGTCTGTTTTAAGTGGGATATCCTACTTAATTCAAGGTTTACCGTATTTACGTGATGAAGTAGGAGAAGCATAAGTACATTCATACTTGAGAATGGAGGGCGTTTATTATGAGTAAAGTTATAGATAAAGATAAGATTTTAGAGGCAACATTAAAAGATATTGAAAAGCAGTTTGGTAAAGGTTCAGTTATGAAACTTGGAGATCGTTCTAGTGTTGATGTGGATGCGATTAGTTCAGGTTCATTGAGTTTGGATGCTGCACTTGGTATTGGTGGTTATCCAAAAGGACGTATTATTGAAATCTATGGTCCTGAGTCAAGTGGTAAAACTACGTTGGCACTGCATGCTATTGCTGAGTGTCAAAAAGCAGGTGGTCGTGCTGCTTTTATCGATGCTGAGAACGCCATAGATCCATTGTATGCAAGAAACTTAGGTGTTGATATTGATGAGTTGATTCTTTCTCAACCTGATAGTGGTGAGCAAGCGTTGGATATCGTTGAAGTATTAGTTAAGTCTGGTGCTGTTGATTTAATTGTTGTGGATAGTGTTGCTGCTTTAGTTCCGCAAGCTGAACTTGATGGTGAAATGGGTGATGCTCAAGTTGGTCTTCAAGCACGAATGATGTCTAAAGCAATGCGTAAGTTATCAGGTGCGATGAATAGAAGTGATTGTACTGCTATATTCATTAATCAATTGCGTGAGAAAGTAGGGATTATGTTTGGTAATCCAGAAACTACGCCTGGTGGTAGAGCGCTTAAGTTCTATTCTTCAGTTCGTTTGGACATTCGTCGTTCTGAGCAAATTAAGATTGGACAGGATGTAGTTGGTAATAAGGCAAATATTCGTGTCGTTAAAAATAAAGTAGCTCCTCCGTTTAAATTAGTTTCCGTTGAAATAATTTATGGTAAGGGTGTTAGCTTTATTGGTGAAGTAATCGATATGGGTGTTGAGTTTGATTTGATAGAGAAGAGTGGATCTTGGTATTCTTATCAAGGCGAACGTATTGGTCAGGGTCGTGAAGCAGTACGTACATTCTTAGAAGATAATCCTAAAATAACGGAGGTTATCGCTGAGCAAATTAGGGATAGAATTATCCCGGCACGTATGAATAAGGTAGAAGACAATGAGGTAGAGGCTTAGTTCTCTACCTTTTTTATTTGAATATGTGATTTCACTTGTGAAAACCGGTAGAATAAAGTAAAATATAACTATTAGGAAACTAATACAAGATGGGAGGATTAGTATGGGTAATAACCAAATCGCCATCTTAGCCGGTATTATTGTATTTATAATAATGGTTATAGTTTTTGCTGTTATTAATAAATTAAAATTAAATCGCGCAATTAATGAAGCAGCGCGTATTTTAGAAGATGCACGATCAAGTGCAGACTCTACTTTAAGACAATCAGTTTTAGAGGCTAAAACACAAAGTTACGAAATTAAGTTAAACGCTGAAAAGGAATTGAAAAATCAGCGTAGTGAAATTCAGAACATAGAAAATAAATTAGTTCGTCGTGAAGAGAAAATAAGTTTTAGAGAGTCTAATTTATTAGAAAAAGAGAGTGAAATTGTTCGTAAACAAGGTGAATTAGTAAACAGAAAAACTGCACTGGATAAGATGGAAGCAGACTTGAATAGTCGTATTGATATTCAAATTAAAGAATTAGAACGCATTACATCATTATCAGTTGACTCAGCTAAAGCTGAGTTAATGGATATTGTTGAGAAACGTATGGAATTGGAAACATTAACATATATTAAGGAACAAGAGGATTATGCTCATGAGCGTGCAGATGAAGTTGCACGTAATATTATTTCATTAGCGATCGCGCGTTTATCGCAAGATACAGTGACGCAGAACACTTCTTCTGTAGTTACATTACCTAATGAAGAAATGAAGGGGCGTATTATTGGTCGTGAGGGTCGTAATATTCGAGCCTTTGAGCAGGCAACAGGTGTTGATTTAATTATTGATGATACTCCTGAGATTATTACTGTATCTTCTTTTGACCCAATTCGTCGAGAGATCGCAAGGCTTGCCCTTGAGACTTTAGTTACGGATGGTCGTATTCAACCTGGTCGTATTGAAGAGGTTGTTCAAAAAGTTCAAAAGGATTTAAATACTGTAGTTCAAAAAACTGGTCAAGATACGTTATTTGAATTAGGTATTAGTAAAGTAGATCGTGAGATCACAAATATATTGGGTCGTTTAAAGTATCGTTACTCTTATGGCCAGAATGCCTTGAAGCACTCAATTGAGGTAGCACATTTAGCTGGTATGATGGCTGCAGAACTTGGGTTGAATCAAAAGTTAGCACGTCGTGCTGGGTTATTGCATGATATTGGTAAGGGTCTTGATTTTGAAATGGAAGGTAGTCACGTTGAACTTGGAGTTCGTTTGGCTCGTAAGGCTAATGAACATCCGGTTGTTATTAACGCGATTGCATCTCACCATGGGGATACAGCAGCTACATCTGTTATTTCAGTGTTAGTTGCAGCGGCAGACACAATTAGTGCTGCGCGTCCTGGTGCAAGGTTTGAGTCATTTGAAAATTATATTCAAAGATTAGAAGATTTAGAAGCAATCGCTTCAACTAAAGAAGGCGTTCAACGTGCATTTGCGATATCTGCAGGTCGTGAGTTGAGAGTTATGGTAATTCCTGATGAGATTGATGATCTACAAACTACTAAGTTAGCACGTGAGATCAAAGAACAAATTGAGGAAGAAATGACCTACCCTGGTCAAATTAAGGTTACAGTCATTCGCGAGTTGCGTTCGCTAGAAATTGCGAAATAATGCGAATACTCTTTATAGGAGATATTGTAGGAGCGAATGGTCGGCGGGTTGTGGCCGACCATTTGCCATCTTTAATAGAAGAATATGACATAGATTTTGTGATTGCTAATGGGGAAAACGCAGCCCATGGTAAGGGAATCACTAAAAAGATCTATGATTTCTTTATGAGAATAGGTATTAATTGTGTTACTATGGGTAACCATACGTTTGCTAAACGTGAAATTTATGATTTTTATCATGAGTGTGAAAATCTATTGGTTCCTGGAAATATGTTACCGTTAGATTTTGGTAACTACTTTAAAATATATGAAGTTAATGGTAAGAAGATATGTGTCATTAATTTATATGGTGAAGCTTTTATGAATAATGTAGGGGGAAGTCCTTATATTTATTTAGAGAAGGCTTTGAAACATAATAAGGCAGATTATTATTTTGTTGATTTCCATGCTGAATCAACAAGTGAAAAGATGTTGTTTGCGAATTATTACAAAGAGCGTATCAATGCATTGGTAGGTACGCATACGCATGTTCAAACAGCTGATAATAGAATGATTGGTAAGGTTGCTTATATTAGTGATGTTGGGATGTGTGGGGCTTATGATTCTATCATAGGTCGGGATGTTGATGAAATTACTGACAATGTTATATATGGAAATAATACGCACTTTAAAGTAGCTGAAGGTGAAGCTTTCTTAAATGCCGTCGTGATCACTATTGATGATGATATGGTTAGTCAAGACATTATTAGGGTAACGCGTTAGTTATTAGTGTATAATATAGGTAATTAGTATTGAAGGAGAAATTATGGAAAAAGTTAAGTTATTTACCCTTGGTGGAAATGATGAGGACGGCAAAAATATAATTGTTATTGAAATCAATGATGAGATTTATGTTATTGATGCCGGTGTATCATACCCAAGAGGGCAAGAACTTTTAGGTGTTGAAGTTAGTATTCCTGACTTTAGCTACTTAATTGAAAATAAAAATAGAATTAAAGGAATATTCATTACTCATGGACATGATGATGTCATGGGTGCTTTATCATACTTACTAAAGGAAGTTAATGCGACTGTATATACGACGCCATTAACTGCTTTGATGGTGGAAGATTCACTTCGTAAGAGTGGTTTAAAGAAATTTAAGATTAAGCAAATTAATCGCGATGATAAGTTTAAGATTGGGAATCGTAATTTCATTACATTTGGATTGACACACTCGATTCCAGATACTTATGGTATTGCGATTGATACTAAACATGGTTATATCGTGCATTCAACTGAGTTTGTGATTGACTCAGATGTCCAAAATGATCAGTTCTCAACCGATATTGGTGAGATTGCTGGGCTTGGTAAAAAAGGTGTCTATATGCTTACGATGGAGTCAGTAAGAGCTGCTAATGATGGCTTTACTTCTCCTAATCATAGAATTAGTGAAAAGGTTGAAAACGCGTTTGAAAACGCTAATAAACGTATTATTACAACACTTTATGATCAGAATATTTATCGTCTGATTGAGGTACTTGATCTAGCACATCGCTATAAAAGAAAAGTATATTTTCACAATCAAGATGTAAAAATATTGCTAAATCACCTAAGTAAGTTAGATTATTATCGTTTGCCTGCTGGTTTTGAGATTAGTGATGGTCGATTTGATAATAATATGGATGATGTTGTGATTATTGTTAGTGGTACTGGGCCTTCTGTATTTACAACCATGCATAAGATTGCGATGGGCGAGGATGATAAGGTTGAGTTACGTAGTAAGGATACAGTTATTATCGCATCTCCAATAGTTCCAGGTACTGAAATTGAAGCAGGAGCTATGGAAAATGAGCTATATAAGGAAGATATTAAAGTTCTTTCATTAAACTACAAGCAAGTTAGTTCAATGCATGCTTCTAAAGAAGATATTAAGTTAATGATTAACTTACTGAAACCCAAGTATTATATTCCTGTTAAAGGGGAGTATTTGGACTTAGTCACAAATGCCAATATTGCATTTGATATGGGTCTTTTAGCTAAAGATATCATCGTACTTGATAATGGACAAATTGCCGCTTTTGAAAATGGTGAGTTTAAGAACTCAAAGAAGTTCATTCGTTTAGAAGATGTGTTGATTGATGGTAAAGAACATTTAGATACATCAGGTCTAGTCCTTCGAGATCGTAAAACACTTGCAACTGATGGTGTTGTTATTGCTGGTGTTGTTATTAACTTCTTCAGTAAGAAAGTAGTCGGCGGTCCTGATATTCAATCTCGTGGAGTAATTTATCTTAAAGATGCTGAAAACATTATGAAGGAAGTAGGTAATATTTTAATTAATATTATTGAAAAGTCTGTAGAAGACGGTTCTTATGAGAATGTATCTGCTCGTACTGAAGCACGTGATTTAATATCTAAGTATATTTTTAAAGAAACAGGTAAGAGACCGATGATTTTACCAGTTATTATTGAAGTAAAAGAGAAAGAGAACAATGAGTAAGAATACTACTAAGAAAACTACTAAAAGGAATTCCAAATTAGCATTTAATAAAGCGCTTCAGCGCTATCTAATAGCGATCACTGTCGTGTTTTTAAGTGTGATTGGGCTACTTGAAACGGGTATTTTAGGTCAACTAATCAAAGGAATCTTTAGATTCCTTTTTGGAATTTATCCAGGAATATTTTTAGTTTTTATTATTGTTATTAGCATTGTTTATGCAGTTTCGCCTACTTACTTTTCTAAAATGCCAAAACGTATCTGGTTTGGTAGTGCTTTAGCATTAGTTGCATTTTTTATAGCTCTATCTTTTCCAAAGGATGCCAATCTAGTTGGATTTGATTATTTTAAAGCTGTTATGAGCAGTAATTATTTTGGAGTAGTAAGTGATAGTTCCATCCATGCTTATGGAGGAATAATTGGAGTGAGTTTCTTTACTATTACTTCTTTATTGCTAGATCATATGGGAACTTTAATCTTATGTATTGCTTTAGGGTTTGCTTCAGCTGGTCTAATTCTTTCGCCTGAAAAAGTTCGTAGGTCAATATCAGGCTTTGTTAGTGCATTGAAAATAGGTGGACGTGGCGCTAAATCAATAGGTAAGAAACTTGTACCTGTTAAGGATGAAGAGCATGAAATTGCGATTCCAGTTATTAATGATTCTACCGTTGTAGAACCAGTTGAGACGCTCAAACCTAAGGAAACTGTCTTCATGAATGTGGATAAGGTCGTCAAACCTGAACCAACAAAGAAAGATCAAATGAAGCTTCCGCTTGAAGAAGAGGAGCCCGCTGATAAACATACTATTACTGTTAGTGATTCTGTATTTGAGAATTATCAGTTGCCTCCAATATCCTTATTGGAAGGGACTACTAAAGTCGGTAAGTCTAATGAGAATCAAGCATCTGCTAAAGAAAAAGGAAAGCAAATTATCAAGGTGCTGGAGCAATTTGGAATTGAAGCTGAGTTATTAGCAATTCATATTGGTCCTTCAGTTACTAAGTTTGAACTTAAACCTGATTCTAATGTTAAGTTAAATCGAATCTCTAATATTCAAGACAATATTATGATGGAACTTGCCGTGACATCTCTGCGAATTGAAGCACCTATTCCAGGTCGTGCGGCAGTTGGGATTGAAATACCAAATGTTGAAATGATGCCAGTTAGATTGCGAGAGATTGTTGTGAACACTCCGCATTTCTTTGACAAAGATAATATTTGGGTAGCTTTAGGTAAGAACTTAATGGGTGATCCTATCAGTATTGCCTTAAATAAAATGCCACACTTACTAATAGCTGGTGCTACTGGTAGTGGTAAGAGTGTTTGTATTAATAGTATTATAACTTCTATATTACTAAGTAAGCATCCAGAAGAACTTAAGTTGATTTTAATCGACCCTAAGAAAGTTGAGTTTACACCTTTTATTGGAATACCTCACTTATTGAAACCTGTTGTTACTGATCCTGCTTTAGCATCTACAACTCTTAAGCGTGTAGTTGAGGAGATGGAACTACGTTATGAGCGTTTCGCGGATGTTGGTGTTCGTAATATAAGTGCGTATAATCAAAAAGTACATGAAGATAAAGAAGGCAAGATGAAATTAATGCCTTGGATTGTGGTTATTATTGATGAGTTAGCTGACTTAATGAATGTTGCTGGCCGTGAGGTTGAAGCAAGCATTCAACGTATAACGCAATTGGCTAGAGCTTCAGGTATTCATTTAATTGTTGCTACACAGCGTCCATCAGTTGATGTTGTTACCGGAATTATTAAAGCAAATATTCCATCTCGTATTGCGTTTGCAGTAACCAGTGCAGTTGACTCTCGTACTATCTTAGATACGATGGGTGCTGAGAAGCTTCTTGGATATGGTGACATGCTTTATATCCCAATGGGAGAACCAAGTCCGACACGTGCCCAAGGAGTGTTTGTATCTGATAAGGAAGTTAATCTTGTGACTAAGTATAGTAAAGATCAAGCGCAACCAATCTATGATGATAGTTTTAATGCTCCTGAGATTGATGTCAATCAAGAGGGTGTTAATACCGTATTGAGTGATCCTCTTATTGATCAAGCAATTGAGTTAGTTATCACTCAAAAACGTGCTTCAACTTCGTATCTACAACGTAGTTTTAGAATTGGATACAATAGGGGAGCAAGTATTATGGATGAGTTAGAACGTCGCGGAATAATATCGGCTCAAGATGGTTCAAGAGCTCGTGAAGTTATGTATCAAAATATGGATGAGTATTTAGACTCGCTAGAAGAAAAGACGGAATAATTCGTCTTTTTTTCTATTATGTATTGTACTAAATTAGATATTGGTGTATTATTAAATAGCATGCTCGAGTGGCGGAATCGGCAGACGCACTGGACTCAAAATCCAGCGAGGTCAAACTCATGCGGGTTCAAGTCCCGCCTCGAGCACCATTAGTAAATTCTAGTCGATGAGAATCGGCTTTTTTTATAACTCCAGTAGAGAGGGTTGGTCTTGTTTATCTAAGAGTATAGTAAATACTCTATATATATAGATTTAACTCAAGTATAGATTACTTGGGTATATGAAAGGAAGTTTCATGATTAGTAAGCGATTGATTAACGTGGTACCAAAGACAAAAACTTTGGTAGTACGCAACGTATTTTATCAATGGTGTGGTCTTATTATGAATATCACTATGATACTCGTGATTACATCATTTGTGCAAAATATTTTTATAAAGACACTCGATAATGTTGATTACATTATTCTTGCTTGTGTTATGGTAATGAGTCTTATAGTTAGGTATATATGTTCCAAGAAGGCAATTATGATTAGTGATGATATATCTAAGCAAATTAAATATAGATTTAGAGAGCTTATTTACAATAAGTTATCTCTTTTGAATATGAATTATCAGGAAAGCATAGCTTCATCAGAGGTAGTTCAACTAGCTGTAGAGGGCGTTGATCAGCTTGAAATATACTTTGGTAATTACTTGCCGCAGTTTATTTATAGCCTCTTAGCTCCTTTAACACTTTTTGTGGTGCTTAGTTTCATTAACTTTAGAGCAGCTATAGTTCTTTTACTATGTGTACCTCTTATCCCTATGACAATAGTGGCGGTTCAAAAGTTTGCGAAGAAGTTATTAAGTAAGTATTGGGGAGAATATACTACTTTGGGAGATAGCTTTCTAGAGAATCTACAAGGTCTTACTACTCTTAAGATATATAATGCTGATCAAGTGAAACATGATCAGATGAATGTACAGGCTGAAAGATTTCGTAAGATAACCATGAAAGTATTAATGATGCAATTAAACTCAATTGCTTTAATGGATGGACTAGCTTACGGAGGAGCAGCATTGGGTGTAATACTAGCTTTGCTTGGAGTAAATAGTGGATCACTATCACTTGGTGGTGGTTTGGCTATTATATTACTGTCTGCTGACTTTTATATTCCCATGCGTCTTTTGGGAAGTTTTTTCCATATAGCAATGAATGGTATGGCAGCAAGTGACAAACTTTTTAGTTTATTAGATCTTGAAGTTATAGAGACGAATGTACTAACGAAAATGATGGAAGACAGTATTGATATTGAAAACTTATCATTCTCATATGATGATAATCGTTTAGTTCTTGATGATATTAACTTAACCTTTAAAAAAGGAGAGGTAAGTGCTGTTGTTGGTGAGTCTGGAAGTGGAAAATCAACATTAGCAGCTATTTTAATGGGATCATATAACACTTATAGCGGTAAGATTTTAGTAGATGGAGAAGAAGGGTTACCGAAGATGACCTATGTTGGCTATAATAGTTATCTTTTTAAAGACACGATTAGAAATAATTTAAACATAGGAAAAGTATATGATGATATTCAACTGTGGGATGCCTTGTCTAAAGTGAATATGAAGTCTTTTCTTGAGCAAGAAGGTGGTCTTGATTTTGAACTAAAAGAGGGTGCTAGTAATATTTCAGGTGGACAGCGACAGCGTCTTGCTTTAGCAAGAGCCTTGTTGCTAGATAGTTCTGTTTACGTGTTTGATGAAGCAACATCAAATATTGATGTTGAAAGTGAGAATGAGATTATGCAGATAATCAAAGATTTATCTAAAACTAAAACTATCATTCTTATTACGCATCGCTTAGCGAATGTAACGGATGCTAAAATTATTTATGTATTAGAAGATGGTAAGTTGGTTGAATCAGGAAACCATAATGAGTTGGTGAAGTCTGATTCAGTATATCAAAAACTATGGTCATCTCAAGTAAGTTTGGAGGAGTATAGTTATGAATCGTAGAAGCAACTTTAGAGTAAGTATTGAGCTCTTTAAGCAGATATACTCCCTAACTATACCAATGTTATTTGCGATAGTTCTAGGTTCTATTGGCCATCTTTTAGCCATAGGTATTCCTGTTTTGGGTTCTATAGCGTTATTGGGTAGTTTAAGTTATAAAAATGTTTTTGCTATTGTAATAGTATTTGCGTTACTGAGAGGTTTATTTAGATATGGAGAGCAGTATTTAAATCACTTTGTAGCTTTCAAGTTATTAGCTATATTAAGAGATAAGGTATTTTCTGCGCTTCGAGTTTTATCTCCAGCTAAGTTAGAGGGTAAGGATAAAGGTGACCTTATAAGTATCATTACATCAGATATTGAGTTACTTGAAGTGTTCTATGCTCATACGATCTCTCCGATTGCCATTGCAATAATTGTAGGTGGTGTTGGAGTTGGACTTTTAGCTAGTGTACACATTGCTCTATCGATTATTGCTCTTTTGGCTTATATCAGTGTGGGTCTTTTAATACCTCTATTTATCTCGCGTTACGATTTTGACGTATCTTATCGTGAGTTATCTGGTGATCTTAGTACTTTTGTACTTGATAGTTTACGGGGGTTGTTTGAGACTATTCAGTATAATGGCACGAAAGATCGTTTGGATGAAATGTTGAGGAAAACTACTAACTTATCTAATGAAGAGACTGAAATGAAAAAGCGGAAAGCAACAAGCACAGCACTTACTCAGTCTGTAATATTAAGTTTTGATTTTATCATGTTGATTACAGCTTCATTTCTTTACAGTAATGGATTTATTGACTTCGAAGGTTTCTTATTTTCATTTGTCTTACTAATGAGTTCATTTGGACCCTTTGTATCGCTATCTGATCTAGGAATGGGCCTTCAAAATACATTTGCATCGGGAAATCGTGTTTTAGATTTATTGGAAGAGTTGCCAGTTACACGTGATGTTTTAGATGGAGTTGATATTAAGTTTAATGGAGCCAGTATGAACGATGTATCGTTTAGCTATGATGCTACAGATGTATTGAGCCATGTTGATATGGATTTTACTAGTAATAGTGTCATTGGAATAATGGGTAAAAGCGGAAGTGGTAAGTCTACTATTCTTAAGTTACTAATGAGATTTTGGAGTGTAGATAGTGGTAGTGTTAACTTGTCGGATACTAATGTTGAAGAGATTAATACTGAGAGTTTACGTAAAAATGAATCCTTAGTTAGTCAAGATACGTATCTATTTAATGATAGTATAATGAATAATCTATTAATAGCTAATTATAATGCAAGTGATGAAGAAGTAGTTCAAGCTGCAAAAAAAGCCATGATTCATGA
>CAZEQW010000035.1:0-1347 GCA_964514505.1 uncultured Erysipelothrix sp.
TCAAGACCTGCACTATGAGCCATGCCATCCACGCGTTCAACGTTTGCGATAGCATCTGCTTCACTCATACCATATTTTTGCATCAACATTTCGACCATAGTAATACCTTTAACAGGTTCACCATGCGGATCAAGTTCATATGACATATATTCAACCTCAATGCTCTTATTTAACTCACTCAACGCCTGTTCCAAATGTTTACCACCAATGTAGCAGAACGGACATACAAAGTCCGACCATATTTTTATTTTCATATTATTCCTCACATTCCTTATATACAATACAAAATAATCACTATTTATACATCACATATGCATAATAAAGGACTAACGTTGTTAGTCCCTTATCCTAATCACGCCAATAGTTATTAGCAGCTGCTACTGTTTGAAAGTTGATCGCAATAACTTGCGAAGCAAATGTTAAACTATTTGCATTCTCCGCATACTCTGCACGCAACTTCTTCTTAACTTCAGGATCAGACTGCACATAACCTACACCCTTACGAGACATAGTGATTGCTAACTCATAGCCTTCTTGAGGTGTAATGGTAATTAAGCTTGTAAGCCATTGTTCCATAATAGTACCTCCTTATGTTTAAATTATAGGCTTCCTTACTAATATTGTCTAAACTTATGCTATATAGTTTGACAATCAAACTATATAGATATATAATCACTTCATGGAGGGATATTTTATGAAAAAAATAGCTATAGTAGTTGACTCATCAGCGTCATTTACACCAGAAGAAGTAAAAGAAACAGGAGTCTATGTTGCTCCACTAACGATTATATATAACGGAAAGGAATATGTAGACCAAGTTACAATTACAAACGACGAGGTAGCACAACTGCTAAATGACAACGCAGTTATTACAACATCACAACCTAACTTGGGAACTCTTATAAATCTATTTGAAGATATTAAGAGCAAAAACTACGACCATGTTATTGCATTACCGATATCAAGACATTTATCAGGAACCTATGCCGCTTTTAAACAAGCAGCTGATGAAGTAGGATTAGACAATATTACAATTGTGGACAACTTAACTCTTGTTGCTGTAATACAACATGCAACCCATAAGATAATTGAACTTAATAACGAAGGCAAAGATATAGACGAAATTCTTGCTGCACTTCAAAATATTTGGGATAATACAGAATCTTACTTAATTCCAAAATCACTTAAGCAACTTAAGGCAAGTGGTCGTATTTCACCAGCCGCAGGAACATTAGCTTCGTTACTAAGAATTAAGCCTGTACTAAAACTTTGGAACAAAGGTGAAACTATTGATAAGTTTGACACAGCAAGAACTGACGCAAAAACTTATGATATTGTTATTAAGGA
>CAZEQW010000035.1:1447-11900 GCA_964514505.1 uncultured Erysipelothrix sp.
TTGGGTCCATTTTTTTAATGCGCGCTAACGATACTACTGGATACCCTTTTTCTTCAAGACTTTTCATTCCATCCTGAAAATCTTTACTAATCACAATTCCAGTATGTATTAAAGTAGATTGCGCCTTCTCAAGTAATACCTCAACATTTCTAACAACACTACCACTTGCTAGAAAATCATCTATAAGTATACAACGTTTATTCTCAACATACTTAGCATCTACCGTTAAGTAGTATTCTTGCTCTTTTGTATAAGAGTAACATTCTTGTTGAATAAAAGGAGTAACTTTTTTTCTATGATCTTTCTTAATTACTACCAATGGTTTATTACTTGCAAGACTTGCAAACACACTGGGCGCAATGCCTGATGATTCTACCGTCACATAACAATCAAACTCAACATCTGAGAAAGCATCCGCAAATTCCTTACCAACAGCTTCCATTAAATGAGCATCAACTTGCATATTTAAGAAACTAGATACATCTAAGATAGATTCTGTTCTAACATTTCCTGATTCAATAATCTTATCTTTCAATAACTTCATTTATATAACTCCTATAAAGTGAAGATGTATGCAATTGAGATTAAACTAATCACATGCATCATCATTGGCAACTCTTTACGTCGCCCTGCAAAAATCATACATAATTCATAAGCCAAGAAACCAAGTACTAGACCAAGTGCAATCGATCCTGTTAATGGCATCATCACAATAACTAGAAATGCAGGAATAACTTCTTCAAATCCACCATCCCAGTTGATACTAGTAATATTTTTCATCATAAAGATACCAATAGCGACCATAGCTGGTGTAGTAACCGCTGCAGTAACTAAAGAAAGTAAGGGGTGTAAGAATGCTGATAGCAAGAAGAACACACCCACAACCACTGCCATTAGGCCTGTACGAGCTCCAGCAATAATACCTGATACAGATTCAATGTAAGTTGATAAGTTTGAAGTACCAAATAGACTTCCAACAAATGATCCCAGTGCATCGGTAATATAGATTCGTTTATTACTATCAAACTCTTCCTCGCTTACATGAGGAATCTGTGTAGCTGCAGCTGATAGGGTAGTTGCTGTTCCAAAGAAATCTAAGAACAAGAATGTTAAAACAACTATCATTGCATCAATTGAAAATATTGAACCAATGTTCTTTACTGAAACCATAAATGTCATATCAATCATTTCCTTGAATGGAGCTATTGGTACAATAATAGGCGAGCCACTTGGTAAATGAGGAAGTGTTTCAATCACTTCAGGCGCATAAGACAACAAGCCATTCACTGCTCCTAGTCTCAACAAGACACCCGTTAATGCTGCACCAACCATACCCAAGAATACAGCATATTGATTCTTTCTAACTAAGAAGAAAGAAGCAACTATGATACCTGCAAAAGCAATAATAACATTCGGATTACTAAATCCACCAAAGGTAATAAAATTACCCGCATCTGGAACAATGATTCCAGAGTTCTTAAAACTTACAAATGCAATAAATATTCCAAGACCGACTGTACCTGCCTGTTTAACTGAT
Source organism: uncultured Erysipelothrix sp. (assembly GCA_964514505.1). Taxonomy (GTDB): domain Bacteria; phylum Bacillota_I; class Bacilli_A; order Erysipelotrichales; family Erysipelotrichaceae; genus Erysipelothrix. The sequence goes on from CAZEQW010000035.1 coordinate 2,985, forward strand.
ACGGGAATAGCCGCAATCAATTTTTGACGTACACCAGATAGTGACAAAATAATAAACAAAATTGAACTCGCTAACACTGCAGACAAAGCTTGTTCCCATGGGATACCCATCTGGTTCACTACACTAAACGCAAAGAATGCATTCATCGACATACAAGGTGCTAAACCAAGTGGAAACTTAGTATAAAACCCCATGATAAACATTGCAATCGCCGTTGAAATAATTGTGGCCATAAAGACCGCATCCTTAGGCATCCCTGCTTGACTTAAAATAATCGGGTTTACAAAAATAACGTAAGCCATAGACAAGAAAGCTGTTACCCCTCCTGTAAACTCACGCGTAAACGTGGAACCTGATTTAGAGATTCCAAAAAAATTATCTATTCTTTCCTTCATTTTTCCTCCTACCACCATAAATGGCAAAAAGGAAAACCTTTTGCCATAGCTAAGGGATTTACGGTACCCTTGTAGAAACTTCCGAGCCATATTCTCAGAATTATATGGGGATTACATTGCAAGTTTATCAACTAACATAATTACAGTCAACCCAATAAACTAAAGTAAGCGATACCAAAAGAAAAAGCCTTCATTTATCATGAAGACTAAACTAAATCACCTCAAAACCAACATGACAGGAGCATGATCACTACCAAACACCTGATCAAGAATATCAGCATCCTTAATCTTATCTTTTAAGACATCAGATACCACGAAATAATCAATACGCCACCCCGTATTCTTAGCACGAGAATTAAAACGATAACTCCACCAAGAATAACGCTCTATAGCATCAGGATTCAAATGTCTAAATGAATCAACATAACCGGCATTTAACAGTTCACTCATTTTTCCGCGTTCTTCCTCAGTAAAACCTGCATTACGTTTATTACCTTTAGGATTCTTTAAATCAATCTCAGTATGAGCCACATTTAAATCCCCACAAACAACAACCGGTTTCTTCTTCTCTAACTCCAAGACATATGCTCTAAAATCATCTTCCCAAGTCATTCTATAATCAAGACGCCCTAAATCTCTTTGCGCATTAGGCGTATAAACATTAATTAAAAAGAAATCATCATACTCCGCCGTAATAACACGTCCCTCACTATCATGATGCTCCATATCAATACCATACATTAATGATAAAGGCTGCTGCTTAGAAAAAATAGCTGTTCCAGAGTATCCCTTCTTTTCAGCATAATTATAATAAGTATAATATCCTTCAGGTTCAAAAGGTGTCATACCTTCCTGTAACTTAGTTTCCTGCAGACAAAGCACATCTGCATCAAAATTACTAAACTGCTCTTCAAAGTCCTTACCTAAGACCGCTCTTAATCCATTCACATTCCAAGAAATTAATTTCATTTAACTTACCTCATCCTCTTCTTTACTAATTCTATCAACACTTTATACTTTTCCAAAATTAAGTGCCTATTTTTGATATAATAGATAAAAGAGGTGTACCTATGAGAAAAACAATAATTATTAGCCCGGAATTATCAAATGAATATAAAGAACATATACTTAGCTTATCAAATACTACTTTCGGTACTCAAGTTATAGCATTTGACTCCTATTTTTTTCCTGTAACCACAAATAGTGACCACCAAATTTATCTGGCACATAAAATATTACAAGAAAATGACTTCAAGTATTTAAAAGATCTTTTCTCGTTTCCACTAACCATCAAAAACTTAATTGACTTCAACAAAGAACTACAGTGCTATAATCTAACCTACGATAATCTACCAACTGAAACAGATTATGACAAAGAGATAAAACACGCTCTAAAACTACTGCACCAAAGCATTAAACCAATTGATTCATCTATCCAATATATTGCTCAAGGACTAAGTCATGCGCAACTAACTTACCTAAAAAACAATAACGCACATGAAATTTTAAATGATGCATGGAGCATTACTCCAAAATCATATGACTTCAAATCAGGTTTAAATCAAAGACAAGAGTTAGAAGGACTCATTCAACATCTACTTAGAAGTAATATTAAAGATGCACAAGTCTTAGTACCAAACATTTCAGATAGCATTCCTTTCTTAAAATCTATATTTTCAAGACTAAATATCCCTTACGAATCAAAAGATATTAAATTAAATGAAAAAGTATACCAATATTTAGCGCTATTAGATTACTACCAAGAACAATCTATCGAAACTATATATAATGTTATTGAAAGCCAGGTCTTTGCGTTAAAACATCCAAAGCAACTGCTTCAATACCTTAGGTTTTACCGTGCAACCAAAACCCAATTCTTTGATAAGTTAGACTTTGCTGAGAATCACTACTTAATAAGCGAAATCTTTAAAGTTCAAAATCAAATCCAAGAGGATCATGTACTTGTTAAAGAAGCTCTAATACACTTAAGTTCGCTTTCACTAAAAGAAGCACTAGCGTATATTTTAGAGACTATAAAGTCAACCTCACCAGATAGTGCCTTACCCATTCAACAATACCTTCAAAACACAATGAGTGCCCTTAACGAAGAAACTCTCCACATCTTTAAACAGGGACTAAATAGTTTAATAAGCGAGTCATTTATCACACCATTTCTAACTCTTAAAACATATAATGAACTACCGCTTTATCCACATAATAATCTATTCATATTGGGTCTAAGCGCCAAAAACTATCCAGCTATCAGTGCACCATCGGGGATATTAGATGTTTCGTATCGCAAACGAGTTAAAGACTATCCATCTCAAGATGTTCTAAACGAACACCAAATGCACTATAAAGAACTTTTTTTTAGTAAAGCTAAACACCTTACATTGAGTGTTCACGAGCTAACTTTCGAAGGTAAAACTTTAGAGTTTGCGAATCGTGTACTTGATGAAGCCAAGAAACAAAATAAAAAATTTTCACCTTGGTTATTAAGTGAGCTTGATCCATACTATAAAGCAACTAAGAAACTAAGCCCTAACATAGCACATGACCTCTACCTCGATGATAACGGATTGCTTAGAGGATCAGTTTCTTCCTTTGAACGCTACGTTACTGACCCGTATAATTACTTTATAGAAAAAGGCTTACGTATCAAAGCACCCATTGATTATAATCTCTATCCACGCTTAAGAGGAAGCATCAACCACGAAGTATTCGAGACTGGTGTTTTAGATATGCAAGAGAATTTACTACCTCAAAATGATACCTATGTACCCCACTTCGTAGAGATTAATAAGAAGGAACTACTAAAACATTTAGATTTCTTAAAGCAAATTGATGATAGTGGCTTAATTACACCCTACAAAAGGGAACTAAAGGTCCAAAACGACGATCTATTTGAAGGTATAGCATTTACAGGTTTTATTGACCGTATCGACAAACTAAAAAATGATGCCTATATAATTATTGACTATAAAAGCAGCAGCCATACGCTATCAAAGTCAGAGTTAGAAAAAGGTACTCAGCTACAACTTCTTACTTACGTACTTGCTTTCAAGAAAACATTAGAAGATACTTCATCAATACTAGGGTCTTACTACTATATCTTTGATAAGAAGAAAGCTGACACACCTAAGTTCAAGCAGTATAGTTTTTCAAAAACTAAAGGTATCTATGCTACACCAGCCCTTACACAAGATGACTTGGATAGACAGTATAGTATAAAGGGATGGACCTATGAGAACATCTCGCCAGCGCTAATACCTGACAAATTATTTACAGGAAGAACCCTTACAAACATATTTAACCTCGAAAACCTAGATGAGTTCGTCCATGAAATGTATGCCCATCTTAGAAGCAAGATTCTAAATGGAGTACTAGATACCGAGGAATTAGATTTACCATTTAGATCAGTAGATGTGAAAGGAGATAACTAATGAATCACGATCCACAACAACAAGCCATTGTTCAAATAAATACCGATATTATTATCTCAGCATCAGCAGGTTCTGGTAAAACATATACGCTAATTGAGCGACTAAAGAAGCGAATTATTGAAGATAACCTTAGTATTGATGAAATATGTGCTTTAACTTTTACTGATGCTGCAGCTTCAGAAATGAAAGAACGCTTATTGAAAGCTCTTATAGATGAACGTAAAAAAACTGGTAACAAGCGTTTAACTAAGGAAATATCATTAGTTGAAACAGCACAAATTACAACAATCCATGGTTTTTGCTTAAACATCATCAAAAACTACGGTTATATTCTAAACTTAGATCCCGATCGAACCAATAATATTTTCAATGAAGGTATTATCACAAAACTAAAGAAACAAGCATTAGATATAACATTACAAAAAGCGTACTCTGATAACACAAAGGACATAAAAATACTACTTGATGCCTATGTAGATAACCCTGCATACCTTGCCACTCTAGAAGATAATATACTAGATGCCGCAAAGTATTTATCTACTTTTACTCACCGTCAAGAAGAGATAAATAAAGTCCTTTCAATTTACAACACAAACGATTTTTCAGGCCTCCCTATTGAGATACAAGAAGGTTTCTTTACTTACTATAAACACCATCTTACTCTTATTTTAGATAAAGTAGACGCCTTCATGAATGAATTTGGCAGTGTCTTTCTAGAACATAAGAAAGATGTCTACTTAAACTTAACTAACACTATTGGTAAACTTGATGATTTAATTAAGTTAGTAGATAAAAAGGATATTAACTTCCACAAAGATATTCCAACTTCACTTGAAACACTAGTCATCCCAATGCTAAGAGGCGCATTTACTGAAGATCTAGATAAAGATCGCTATAAAACATTATCCGATGAGTATGCAAGTTGTGTAGGTGACTTACTAAAAGACTATGAGCCAATTGAGACAATGATTGAAACACTTAACAGTCAGCATGGACTCATCAAAGCACTTTTAAATATTAGTCTAGATTACTTAACTACATTTGATACCTTAAAAGAAGAAGCAGGTGGGTATGATTTTGATGACTTTATTTACTATGCAATGATGATATTACAACATAATGATTACTATATTGCCAATATATTAAAAGATCACTATAAAGAAATAATGGTTGATGAATTCCAAGATACTAATAACTTGCAAAACGATATTATTACATCTATTTCTAGAGGAAATAATATTTTCAGAGTTGGTGATTTAAAACAATCTATCTATGGTTTTCAAGGTGCAAGACCTGCACTAATGCGCTCTATGATGCATACTCCTGATAGCGAGACGATACATTTTAAGTATAACTTTAGGTCAAAAGAAAACATAGTTAACTATAATAACACGCTCTTTAGTAATCTAATGAATACACTTGAAGAAAATAGTTATGATAAGAAAGACCTAGCGTTTGTGAAGGAGAAAGACTTCGATGGGGACGTAAATATTCAAACTCTAAATCCTCATAGTATAGACTTTAATATTTATACACATGGTGAAGCATCGAATAGAAACTTTGATCAACAGCATGCTTTGCTAATTGCGGATACTATTTTCGACCTAATGCATCAAGACTTAACGATTGATGTAAAATCTAATAAAAAAATATTGAAGCAACCATTAGACTTTAAACATATTACAGTATTAGTAAGAGGTCATAGTGCCAAAACAGAACTTAAAAAAGCATTTGATAAAGCAAATATCCCGCATAATATTGTCAATCACCAAGGTTTCTTCCATTCTGACTTAATGAAGCAAACGATTGATTGGTTACGCTATTACATAACTAAAGATGAATACTACTTGGTTTCTATCTTAAGTTCACCATTTATCGGATTAACTTTAGATGATATTAGTAAACTAAGAATTCACTCAAAGTATGACCCTCTTGTTAAGTCCTTAGAGACACTCTATCCTGATGCCTATGACACTATAGTATCTACCTTCAAACACTGGGATTCACTAGACTTAGTTCAATCGCTAGTTTATCTAAGCACTCTGAATAATGCTTATGAGCAAGTATTTTCGCTTCAAGCTAAGACTAACTTTGATTTCTTACTTGAGAAAGCGAACAGCTACCAAGCAAGCTCAAATCCAAGCATTCTTGGCTTCGTTGACTATATAGACTCACTAAGTGAAAAGTCTAGATTTTCCTCGGATTTAACTGACCGCGTCTCTGAGTCTAGAACTCTAGACAAAGATGCTAACTACGTAAACGTTGCAACGATGCACGCATCAAAAGGACTTCAGTACCCTGTTACTATCATTTGGCCTGATAAAGCTGTTAATCAACGGGATAGTAGTAAATACGTGGTATCTGATGATCGTTATACAATTTCTATTAAGGATAATAAAGGCCCGTTCTACACCCAAAGAACCTCTATACTCCGTACCCTCACATCACATAAGCAATCTATCGAGAATATCGAAGAATACTTGCGTCTCTTTTATGTCGCCTTAACACGAGCTACGCATAAGCTTGTTATTGTTGATTTAGTGAGTGAAAAACATGGCCTAGACAAAGACTTAGATCTATACTTACTACATAATTTTAAAAGCGCAAGTCAGTTAATAGCAGCAGGTTCCGATAACTACTTTAACCCTGTCGAACATATCAAGCATATTGATGTTACTTCTTATGAAGGTTTGCATAGGTTCCCTGAACCTCAAGTTGAAGAAGTAAAACAAGAAGTTTTCAGTGTCCCTACCTATCCAGTTCAACCAAAGATGGAAACTAAGATTCCGGATTTTTATCCTGATTTCTTCGAAGCAACTCAATACGGAACATTACTACACAACGCAGTTGAAAACTTACCACATAGAAAATGGATAAAAGATGACTTAAGTGCTTTTGATAGCAATATTCAAGATACGTTATTAAGATTCAATAGTCATAATATGACACAAGAACTCTACACATATCCAATAATAGAGCACGAGATGCCAATTCTTTACAAAGGATTGAATGGCCCAGTTCAAGGATATATCGACTTCTATGCAGTCAATGATAATAACGTAGTCTTAGTAGACTTTAAAAGTGATGCTACTGATGTTGAAACAATCAAAGCACGCTATATAGATCAAATTGAAAACTATAAAAAAGCCCTTGGTATTAACTACCAAGGACTTGAAGTTAAAGCATTTATTTACAGTTTCTATCATAACACTTATATTCCTATGTAGCGTGAATATAATACTTAAGACAGGCAATCATATGGTTAATATTCCCGTCCCCTGCATACTCATCACTTAGGAAATCACTATCGAAGTCAATCCAAACTAAAGGATTGGCTTCTTCTTTTAAAATGACATCTTTATTTAGTTGACCCACATATGTTTGAAGTTCTATATTATCTTCAAAATACTGCGTAAAAAACAGTGGTCTAATCTCTATATCATCTTGAGTAATTCCAGTTTCCTCAAATAACTCACGATAAGCTGCAACTAAACCATCTTCACCTAACTCAACTTTCCCACCTACAAAGTTATATAAACCTTTGTAGGGGTTTTTTTGACGATGACACATCAAAACATGTGATCGATCTTTACTTAAAACTATGATTAAATTAACGCGTTTCATTATTAATCGTTAAACAGATCAAATAATACACTTACTGGTGTATTTAACTGAATCGCTTCAATTGCTTTAGATAACATATAAGCTACAGAGATTGACTTAATCTTTGGTTCATTTAAAGCTTCTTGAGATAAAGGAATTGTATTTGTTGTTAGAACTTCTTTTAATTGTGATGTTGAGATACGTTCAACAGCTGGATTAGAGAAAATACCATGAGTACATGCTGCGTATACTTCCTTAGCACCGCGCTCATATAACATATCAATTCCACCCATTAGAGAACCTGCTGTATCAACCATATCATCAATAACTATCGCTACTTTACCATCAACATCTCCAACTAAGTTCATAGCTTCAGCTACGTTAGGCGTTGTTCGTCGTTTATCAATGATCGCAATTGTAGAGTTTGGAATAACATCTGACAATCGACGCGCACGCGTTGCTCCACCATGGTCTGGAGAAACAATAACTACTTCATCTTTAAATTCCTTGTTTCTATAGTATTGTCCTATCATTGCTACTGCAGTAAGGTCATCAATTGGAATATTGAAGAATCCTTGAATTTGAGATGCATGTAAATCAATAGTAACAACACGATTTGCTCCTGCTGCTTGTAATAAGTCCGCCATTAATTTAGCAGTGATTGGTTGACGTGCACGCGCTTTTCTATCTTGTCGTGCATAACCAAAGTAAGGCATTACTACAGTTACACTCTTAGCTGATGCGCGCTTGAATGCATCTAATGCGATTAATACTTCCATATAATTTTCGCTAACTGGATTACAAGTGGATTGAATTAAGAAAACGTCTTTACCACGTACTGTTTCCTCTGGTTCTACTAAAATCTCGCCATCCGCAAAATGCCTAACAGCAATCTTGCCTCTCTCAATATTCAAAAACGAGCAAATCTCATCTGCTAATTCTTCATTCGCACTTAATGCAAAAATAATTGTGTTATCCATAGTTTAAATTTTTCCCTTTTCCTTTAAATATTTGATCCCATATTTCTTTTTTACTTCCTGACGACTTCGTGCTATGACTAAATCACCTGATTCAACATCTTCCACAATTGTTGAACCTGCTGCCAAAACTGTTTCCTCTCCGATATTAAGCGGAGCAATCAAGGCAACATGACTTCCAACAAAACTATTATTACCAATAACAGTACGATGCTTATCTCTTCCATCGTAGTTAACAGTAACTACACCACAGCCAATATTTACATAATCACCAATATCAGAATCACCTAAGTAACTTAAGTGCGCCGATGAAGTGTGGTTACCTACAGTCGTGTTTTTAAACTCAACAAAGTTACCGACACGAACATAATCGCCTATTTTTGATACATTACGAATATGAGCAAACGGTCCTACATTTGTATTACTACCAACACTTGAATCTGTAATCCTTGAACTATCTATAGTTGAATCATCTCCAATTATAGAGTCCTCAATCCA
>CAZEQW010000036.1:0-11690 GCA_964514505.1 uncultured Erysipelothrix sp.
CCCTGTTTTTTTATTGCATAGAAAAAGGACCGCCTAAGCAGTCCCAATAATTATCCTCTGTCTCCAACCTTTAATCCCCACATAGTGTTTGGATTTAATCGACACGGAGCTTTCATACCCTTAACTTCACAGCGATTGGCATACTCAACGTTTTTACCACCCGCACCAAAGTTATTATTACGTGGTCCATTATACCAACGATCATATGCTGCAGATACGCTATCTGTACCTAAGAAATACACTTCCCCATGGACGTGAGCACCGGTTGAATTACCTGAATTTCCAACTTCCGCTACTTTTTGTCCTCCGGTTATCGCTTGACCATTAGATACTAATACACCACCCTTACGAATGTGACCGTACAAGATACCGTAGATATTTCCATTACTATTAACGATCATCAATAAGTAATTACCATATCCAGTACAGTTTGGACTTGGGAATCCACCATTAGTAGGACAATCATTTCTATTGGCAATCGCAATACCGTTGGCAGGCGCACGCAATGTAGTACCAATTGGTGCAGCAATATCAATACCTATATGCACACCTGAAGGTCCAGAAGTACCTGAATAGCGCCATACGCCACCACTAACACGATACCCACTAGCAATAGGTCTAATCAAAGCCCCAGTTGATTTTTCTGGTTCTACGATAGAAGCTATTTTATTAGTTACTAACTTACGCTCTGCTTCAGCAGCTTCTTGAGCTTCAATTAACGCAGAGTGTTTCTCTCTTAATTTAGCAATTCTAAGTTTAGAATCTTCTTGAATCTCTTTATGTCTTTCAATTGTTGCTTTTTGAGCAGCTACCGTTTCCTCAAGTCTTTTTTGATCAAATACTAATTCCATACGATCTTCTTCTAACTTATCGCGTTCAATATTTAAAGCTACAATATTATCAGTGTTTTTCTTACTAATTAGATTTAGTCCTTCAACACGACGGGATAACTCCACAAAACTATCTGCACTCAATAAAAAGTCATAATAACTATTTACACGAGAGGTACCTTGCATATGAATCATATAATCCTTAGCAAGTTCCTTCTTCTCTTCAATATCATTTTCACGAACTAATATTTGTTGGTTCATTCTCTCAATATCAATCTTTTTCTTGCTAATCAATGCTTCAGAAAGATTAATATCCTTTTGCAATCTAAAACCTTCAGCATCCAGTGCTTGAATAACTTTGTTATCTTTAGCAATATCCCCACTAATAGAACCAATTTGACCCTTGATATTGTCTAACTCTTTCTTAGCATCGGCTTCTTGCTTTTTAAGATAGTCACTAAAGTCTTCGCATTTCTTTGCATTTTCAGTAACGAAAGTTATATCAGAACACTTCTTTAACCATTCTTCCTCTTTCTCCGCAAATGTTGCTCCAACATTCGCAAACAAACCACCAACTAAAGAGAGTATCAATATCAATAAGATTAATAAGGTAACACCCTTTTTAACTATCTTGTCCATCTTAACCTCCTACTTACTGTAATAAGGCTTCCCAAGGCACCTACTGTAACACCCAATAGTAAAAGCGCAATTGAAACTTGCCACACAAGTGGATCAACAGGAACTAAAGAGAACATGCTACCCAACCCTTCGTACTGTGCAGTATAAAATTTATCATAACCTATCACAATAATTAATATTGGAACTATGGATCCCAAAAGTCCAATAATCATACCTTCTATAATAAATGGCCAGCGAATATACCAGTTGGTTGCCCCCACAGTTCGCATGATGGCAATCTCTTCATCACGAGAGTGAATTGTTGCACTAATTGTATTACTTATTAAGAATATGGCAATACCACCCAGTACCAACACAAAGACTAGCCCCGCATTTCTAAATGTCTGCATTGCATCCATCAGTTGCTGAATCGACTCACTACCTATTGATACCTTATAGATACCATCTAGCTCAGTTACACTCTCCATGACTGGTTTAACATCATGACCTGATTTAATATTAATGATTAAAGCATCTAAGAAAGGATTCTCATCTCCCCTAAACTGCCCAAACAATTCTTCTCCTTCGTCACCACGCTTAGCAATGAAATCTTCTAACTCAGCATGCTTATCAGAGTATTCAACTTGAAGAACACCATCCGTATTTTTAACCTTTGTGACTAAAGCATCAATCGCCTCTTCTGTTGTGTCCAATTCAATTTGTGCATATAAAGCTACACTTTCTTCAATTTGGACGGTTATAGTTCCTATATTTTGATTTAATAACAGAAACAATCCCAATAATACTAGGGTGATTGTAACCGATGAGATACTAGAGAATGCCAATGCAAAGTGTCTAAATACACCGACAAATCCTTCTCGTAAATGTCTAAATACTCTACTCATGTCTTATATAGCCTCCTGCACTTAAGTCTGCGACTAAATGACCTTGATCTAGGGCTATTGTTCTTTTCTTATATGCATTAACCAAAGCAACATCGTGAGTTACCATAACTATAGTTGTTTTTTCCTCAATATTAATGCGTTCCAACAACTCTATAATATCCTTGGCCTTTGCAGGATCTAAGTTTCCTGTTGGCTCATCAGCAATCAGAATTGAAGGTCTATTCGCAATCGCACGAGCAATCGCAACCCTTTGCTGTTGACCCCCAGATAACTCATTTGGATATGCATTAGCCTTTTCAACTAAACTGACCAATCGCAATACTTCCCTAACTCGTGAGCGCATCTTATGTTTTGGAGTATTCACAACCTCTAATGCAAAAGCGATGTTTTCAAAAACTGTACGCTTTTCTAATAACTTGAAATCTTGAAAAACAACTCCGATATTTCTCCGATAAACAGGTACTTTAGAGTGACGTAACTTACCCACATTAATATTCTTAACGATAACATCACCAGATGTTGGTTTCTCTTCACCATCAAGAACTTTAATTAATGTGGACTTCCCAGAACCAGTAGGACCTATGATGTATACAAACTCACCTTGATCGATCTGCAAGTCAATATTATATAAGGCATTTACCCCGTTTTTATATTGCTTGTTAACACCTCTTAATAATAACATTTGTCTACCACCTTTATCTTTTACATTATAACATACGAACTTTGAACATTTAGTGAAACTTAATATTCAAAGAATCCATCCCCATGTACTTCAGTAACATCCGATACTATTAAAAAAGCACTCTTGTCAATCTCTTTAACCATCTTCTCTAGCATTGCATATTGTTGAGTCATTAAAACAGTCATTATAATTTCACGAGGTTCATTTGTATATCCACCTTTACCGTGAATAATTGTCGCACCACGATCAAGTCCCACTAAGATATGTTGCATAATTTCTTCTACATCATCTGTAATAATAAATACTTGCAAAGCTTTATCTCCACCAAATGTTTGAACAAGTCCAACCATTTTAGACAGTGAAAAAGCTGATATTAAACCAACTAATGCTGCGTTTAAACCATAGGTCGTGATTCCCAATAAAATTGTAATGGCATCCACAAGAATCATCCACGTGTGAACTTTTACTTTAGTATACTTAGCAAGAATTAACGGAGGTATATCCATACCTCCTGTACTGGATCCGACTCTAAAAACAATACCTATACCTAAACCTGACACCATTCCTCCATATAAGGAAGCAAGAATTGGATCAACTTTGACTAAAGGTACACCTTGTAATAAATATATAAAGGTCGGATAAAGAACACTACTTGCGACTGTTTTGAGTGCGAACTCTTTCCCCAAAAAAAAGTAACCAAAAACAAACGCAATCATTATAATAATTGTAATCATGGTTTGTACAGGTATGTGAAAAATAGGCTCTAATGCAATCGCAATACCAGCTACACCACCTGCTAAGATATCATTGGGGATAATGAAAAAGTTAACACCTAACGCTAATATAAAATTACCAAAAGTTATTACACCTAAATCGTATAAAAAACTATTTTTCTTCATACTAGGACCCCACATTCATTTTCAAGTACGCCTCTATAAAACCATCAATATCTCCATCAAGCACGTCATCAACCTGGCTAGTTTCATGATTAGTTCGATGATCCTTTACCATTGAATATGGATGCATAACATATGATCTTATTTGTGATCCCCACTCAATTAACTTTTGCTCACCCTTTAAAGCAGCTTGCTCTTTCAACTTATTCTCAATCTCTAATTGATATAACTTACTTTTCAGCATACGCATTGCTTCTTCTCTATTTTGAATTTGCGAGCGACCAGACTGACAATTAACTACGATACCACTTGGTTTATGAGTAATTCGAACAGCAGAGTCTGTTTTATTAACATGTTGACCACCGGCGCCACTTGAACGCATCGTATCAATATTAATATCATCGGGATTAATTATAACTTCAATCGTATCATCCAACTCAGGTGAAACATCAACTGATACAAAAGAAGTATGACGTCTACCAGAAGAGTCAAAAGGACTAATACGTACTAAACGATGTACACCCTTCTCCGCTTTTAAATAACCATATGCAAAAGGACCCTTAATCGAAAGACTCACAGATTTTAATCCCGCTTCATCCCCATCTAAGTAGTCCAGTACTTCTACTTTATATTTATGATCTTGAGCCCATCGTTGATACATACGATATAGCATTGCCGCAAAGTCCTGACTCTCAGTACCACCAGCGCCAGGATGTATTTCTAATATAGCGGATTTTTGATCGTAGTCTTCACTTAATAACACTAATATAGAGAATGAGTCATATTCATTCAATAGTATCTTTAAGTCATCAACTAAACTATCATAAAACTCTTGATCAAACTCTACCTTAAGTAGTTCAATACTCTCATCAAAAAACTCAAAACGACTCAAAAGATCACTATATGTTTCTGAAATCGTCTTAAGTTGATTCATGCGTTGGATAAGACTCTGGCTCTCTTGATGATCATCCCAGAATCCATCCTCCATCATTTTTTCTTCAATCTCTTTAATTTCACTTTGCTTAGATTCTAAGTCAAAGTGAATCACCGAGCTTTCTTAATTCTATTAAGTGATATGAAACTTCATTCACCATCTCAAACATTTCCAATTAAATCACCTCTTATTTATTACTATACTCAACTTTAACACGCATACAGAAAATAAATATTTCTTCAGCTATCTTTTCAAGCATTTCTTCAAACATCATATATCCTTCTTCAATATAAGCTTGAAGCGGTTTATCTTGAGCATAAGAACGCAAATGAATACCTTCTCTTAATTTACTCATACTATCAATGTGATCAATCCATGCTCTATCAATTGTACGTAATGTTACTTCACGCTCAACCTTCGTAAACTGTTCTTCAACATGTTTAATTTTTTTCTCATAAAATGCCCATGATTTATCAACAATACTATTCAGTAAATCATCTGTATTTAACTCAGTTTCTGTAGTATCATAGCCCATTACTTTTAGACTATTAACAATACCTTCTAAGTCAACTCCATTATCGTAATTTGAGTTCTTCGCAATAACATCTTTAACAGCACGAGTAAACATGTCCTTTACAATACCATGAACATCATCATTCTCTAGAACCACATCACGCTGTTCATACATGATTTCACGTTGTTGACGCAGAACATCATCATACTCTAATAATTGCTTACGAATATCAAAGTTAACCCCTTCAACTCGTTTTTGAGCTGAACCAATTTGCTTAGTAATAGTCTTAGCCTCAATAGCTACATCACCAAGTTGACTATAAATTCCTTCAAATCTTTCACTACCATGACGAATCATTAAGTCATCTTGGAATGATACATAAAAACGAGAGAATCCTGGGTCACCTTGACGACCAGAACGACCACGCAACTGGTTATCAATACGACGAGATTCGTGACGCTCACTACCTAAAACAGCTAATCCACCAAGTGCACGACTTTCTGCATCCAGTTTAATGTCCGTACCACGACCAGCCATGTTAGTAGCAATCGTTACAGATCCTTTACGTCCCGCTTTTTCAATAATCATTGCTTCTCGAGCATGATTCTTCGCATTTAAAATCTCATGACGAATACCACGTTGGCGCATCATCATACTGATGAACTCACTGGTTTCAACAGCAACAGTACCAACCAATACCGGTTGACCCTTCGCATTTAATTCCTTAACCTCATTAATCAAAGCCTCAAACTTAGCTTTAGATGTACCAAATACTAAATCAGGATAATCTACACGAGCAATAGGACGGTTCGTTGGCAATTCAAGAACACGCATATTATAGATTTCTAAGAACTCTTCTTCCTCTGTTTTAGCAGTACCTGTCATACCTGACAACTTAGAGTATAATCTAAAGAAGTTTTGGTATGTAATTGTAGCCAAAGTAATGGTCTCTTGCTTAATTGTTACGTTCTCTTTTGCACACAAGGCTTGATGCAATCCATCAGAGTACTCACGTCCATGCATCAAACGACCTGTAAACTGGTCAACAATAACAACCTCATCACCCTCAACAACATACTCAACATCCAATGCCATTGTATAGTTAGCTTTTAGTGCATTATTAATGTGGTGCACTAAAGCAGCGTGATCCAAGTCATACAAGTTTTTAATTTTAAAATTTTTCTCAGCCTTCGCTACTCCTGCTTCAGTAAGTTGCACACTTCGTGTCTTAACATCTACCACAAAGTCTGCCCCTTCATTCAATCGTTTCGCAAAGCGATCACTTTGCTCATACAACTTAGCACCATCACGAGAACCCCCTGAAATAATCAAAGGAGTACGAGACTCATCAATTAAGATTGAGTCAACCTCATCTACTAATGCAAAGTTTAACTCACGCAATACTCTATTCTTAATATCAGTAACCATATTATCACGTAGATAGTCAAACCCCACTTCAGAGTTTGTCGTATACGTAATATCACACTGATACACTTCACGCTTACCGGATGTTGGTAAAGCACGCACATTACATCCAACCGTTAAACCAAGGAATCTATGAATATCCCCCATCCACTCAGCATCACGTTGCGCTAGGTATTCGTTAACCGTAATAATATGAACACCTTTACCACTTAAAGCATTAAGATATGCTGGTAATACAGCAGTAAGAGTTTTACCCTCACCAGTACGCATCTCCGCAATATCCCCTTTATGCAATACGATACCCCCCATAATTTGAACCTTATATGGGAACTCACCTATTACACGCTTAGCTGCTTCACGAGCAACCGCAAATGCCTCAACTAAAATATCATCCAAAGTCTCACCTTCAGATAATCTCATTCTAAATTCTTTTGTTCTATTTTTTAATGCTTCATCACTTAATGCCGCAACACCTTCCTCAAGTGCAACAACCTGATCAGCAATTTCCTCTACTTCTCGCAGGTATTTTTTATCCCCGCTAAATAATCTTTGTAAAAAGCCAGCCATAATCAGCCTCCGTTCTCAATAATTTTAACATAAATACATCATAAAAACTTACTAATCATCAACTTAATTACTGATAATCAATCTAAATTCTCAAGATATTGTGCGCTTGAATACCACGATTAGTTTCAACTACTTCAAACTCAACTTCGGTACCCACTTCGATGGTCTTATATCCTTCCATTATTAAATGCGAATAATGAAAAAAAACATCCGGTTTACCCTTAACTTCAATAAAACCAAATCCTTTTTCTTTATTATATACTTTAATAATTCCTTCCATATTAGCTCCTCACCGCAAATAAAGCCAAAACATCGACCTTATATCCCTCTTTGCATAATATATCATAACACGCTCTCAAAGAGTTGCCTGTCGTTATTATATCATCAAACAACAAGATTTTAGTATTTTCAAAGACAACATCTTTATTTCTCACCATACTTTCACTCACAAGACCTCTTTTTCTTAAAGACAACTCTGACTGTTTGAAATCACTCAACTTAATGAAGCAATCATCCACAACATTACTAAAGACAGATTTCACTAATAGCTCATTATGCTTAAATCCACGCTTAAGAACAGCCTCATCACTAGACGGAACGTAGACCACTACATGGTTTCGATACTTGATACCAATTGAATGATTCATAAATACTTTCGCAATCCATCTGTCTTTACCATCTTTATATCTTAATATGCAATCACGAGCATAGCCCTCATAACGATATAAGCACATTACCTTCATGCCCATAACATTAATCAACTCAAGTTCAGAATTTAAATTAACTCTACACTCATAACACACTTCATCATCACGAAATATCCACGACAAAAAACTCATTGAATTGTCTAATGATTTAAAACAGAGTATGCATATTGATTTATGTACTTTAACTTTCTTACACACTCCAGCACCTCCTTATCTTTTCTAAAAGATACTAAAATACAAGCTCCCTTTACAGATGCACCTCGTTTCACTCTACCGGCGATTTGAATCAAACTTGAACTGTTGAAAACCTTATGATCACTTCCCAAAACAACCACAAAAACATCTCTAAAAGTTACACCACGCTCCAGTACCGTAGTACACACTAATATTCCACGCTCACAATTTCTAAACGCTTCAATAACTTCCTCCTTGTTCTCACTATTAGAAGTAACATAAGGCACTCTAAAAACAAACCCCAATATCCTTGCTATTTTTCTGGTAGGTACAAAGACCAATACCTTCTCGTTAATAAATATGCGTTTATACTTCCACAAACCAAAAAGACTTCGCTCAACTGTAGGTACTGGTACTGGTAATAGATTCGGTCTAAATGGCATTAGGATATGCGACATCTTATCAAACTGATTAAGTATCTTTCGATCAGCTGTAGCACTCATTAATATTAACCTCCCCCTTACACTGGCTCTCATAAAATCAAACAGCAAATCATTATTATAAAAAGGAAACGCATCTACTTCATCAACAATCAATAGATCAAAATACTGATGATATCTAAACAGTTGATGTGTCGTACAAACTATTAAATCACCATGCAAGATATCAGTATGTCCACCACATACCGCAACTACCTCAATACCTTTAAAATTACATGCAATTCTTTCTGCCAATTCCAGTACCACTTGTCTTCTAGGTATAGCCCAACCTACACGTAAACCTGCTTCAAGATATCTTCGAATTACTTCATAACACATCTCTGTCTTGCCTGCACCACAAACCGCCTCAAAAAAAACATCTCCTTTATCCAAAGCACTAACTATATCTCTAGATGCTCTAAGTTGATACTTAGATAATTTAAATGATAATGAGTAATCACTATCATTCACTTTTATATCAATATCTTCAACAAGTCTTAAATTACGATACCGCAAGCATCTACGACATACTCCATCTTTAAAGTAAGAAATATCTTCGCATAAGCAATACTTACACTTCACTAAACCACCCTTATCAAGTACGCATAAACTACATAAAGACATTAAAAAAGGTCAGAACTAAATCTGACCTAATACATTAACGTTTACCTTTATCGTAAATTTCTCCAGCTGCCTTAGGCGCTTGAGAACTCTTAGATGTAAGGATTAAAACAAAGATTGTTGCTAGATACGGAAGTATTTGGTAGTAAACCTGAGGAATACCCAAGGATTTAAAGAATGCAATTCCTGAATATCCCGATGCAATTGATTGCAACAATCCAAAGAAGAATGCCGCAAACATAATTCGCATTGGTTTCCACTGACCAAAGATCAATACCGCTAACGCTAAGAACCCATATCCACTAACTTCTCCATTGAAACTAGTAGATACTGGAATAATGAAGATCAATCCACCCATACCCGCAAGCAAACCCGAGATTAAAACCCCTTGGTAACGGATCTTTTGAACACTAATTCCTGCTGAGTCACTCGCATGAGGGTTTTCACCACCAGAACGAAGTCTCAAACCAAATCGTGTCTTATATAAAACATATTGAGTGATAAATAATATTATGAATCCAAGCAACACTGTAAAGTATGTGTTTTGAAAAAACATCGGTCCGATTACAGGTAAATCACCTAATAACGGAACTTTACGAATACGCCACACGTTTTTAATTGGAATCTGCTGAACCCCAATAATCGCACGCGCGACAAATATTGCTATAGCAGGCGCAAATAAGTTTAAAGCTGTACCTGATATTGTTTGATTCGCATACATATTGACCGAGGCATACGCATGGAACAGAGAGAACAACATCCCCATTCCCCCAGCAATGATTAATGCAAGGAACAACAATGGATAGCCTGTCATAATTCCAAATTTTTGCATAAAGTAAATAAACAACGCACCTGTAAAGGCACCCATGATCATAATCCCTTCAAGCGCAATATTAATAACTCCACTACGCTCTGAGTAAACTGCTGCCAATGCAACAATCATCAAAGGAACACCAAATATCATCATTTTTTGAACTAAGAAATAAATATCTTTCATCTAACTTACCTCTTCCTGTTCTAAACTCGTCTTTTTTTGCTTTCGTGCATGTCTAATATTAGTAAATAACACAGAAATTGCAGAAACATAAAGAATTATAGCAACAACCATGTCCACTATCTCAGGTACAAACCCAATTGTTTGCATTGCTTGTGAACTGATTTTAAGATAACCCATGAATATAGCACTAAATATTATTCCCAATGGATGGTTATTAGCCAGTAACGAAACTGCAATTCCATCAAATCCTTCAGATGGAATTATTGTTTCAATACCAATATGCTTACTTGAACCAACTAAATATGTAGCAGCACCAGACATACCGGCCAAACCACCTGCAATAAACATCGAAAGAATTATACTTCGCTTCTCATTGATTCCAGCATAACGTGCTGCATCGCGGTTATTACCAACTGCTTTAAGTTCATATCCAAACTTAGTTTTATCGATAATAATATATATAACTATTGCTGCGATGATCGCAATAACAACACTACCACC
This sequence comes from uncultured Erysipelothrix sp., assembly GCA_964514505.1. GTDB lineage: Bacteria > Bacillota_I > Bacilli_A > Erysipelotrichales > Erysipelotrichaceae > Erysipelothrix. The sequence goes on from CAZEQW010000036.1 coordinate 10,851, forward strand.
TATAAAGGAACCAGGAAACAACTTATCCAGTCCCATGGTCGGTATTTTCGTTGGAATTGTGATAGCCTCAGCACGTTGAACATTATACAAATCACTTGTCTTAATATAATCAACAACCCAATACATTGAAATATAGTTGAGCATAATAGATGAGATAACCTCATTAACATTCCAAACAGCTTTTAATATTCCACTAATACCAGCTAATATGGCTCCCGCAAAGAAAGCTGCAACCAAAGCTGCAATCCATCGATACTCAACAGGAATTGCCGTTGCACGAACACCAACTACTAACGCAGCAAATGTACCCGCAAAGAACTGTCCAGAAGCACCAATATTAAATAAACCAGTTTTAAATGCAAATCCAACAGATAAACCTGTTAACATTATTGGAGCTGCATAATACAGCATATTACCCAATCCTCTAGTAATATTACCTCTAAAAGGTCCACTAATAAGAGCAACTACACCTTGAATTCCATTTGACGGTTTCGAAATAATTAAAACTAAACTACCAATTAAGATACCCACAAGAATAGACATCAAAGAAGGGTAGAGAGTTTCTATTAGTTGCGAACGCTTATTCTTATTCATAACTGATTTCCCCCCTCTTTACACCTGACATATATAACCCTAACTCTTGTTCAGTGGTTTCATGAGGATTTAGCTCCCCAACCATTTCACCTTCATACATGACAATAATACGGTCAGACACTCCCATTACTTCACTTAACTCAAATGAAACAAGTAAAACTGCCTTGCCAGCATCACGTTCTTCGATTAGGCGCTTATGCACATATTCAATGGCCCCTACGTCCAATCCACGTGTTGGTTGAACCG
>CAZEQW010000037.1:0-3275 GCA_964514505.1 uncultured Erysipelothrix sp.
CTGGTTTTGGTGGATCTACTGGTTTTGGTGGATCTACTGGTTTTGGTGGATCTACAGGTTTCTCTGTATCAAACTTAAGGAAATCCTGACTTAAGTAACCTGTTTGATTCTTGTATGTGGCTTTAGCCCATCCGTTTGTACCTTTTTCAACTTTTAGTTTAGTGCCGTCTGGAACTCCAATTAAGATTCTACTATTAGTATCTGGCTTCTCTCTTAGGTTTAGATTTCCTTTTGGAGCTACAACTGTTGCATCTACACCATCAATAACAGGCGGTTCTACAGGTTCTACGGGTGGTTCTACTGGCGGATTTATAGGCGGAGTTTCTTCATCTAAAAGCGCAACTAAAGTATCAGCTAATAGATAGCCTGTTTTTCCATTGTATGTTACTTTTGCCCAACCGTTTGAACCTAAGTAAATGCTTATCTTAGTATTCTTAGGTATAGAGGTTACAACTGTAGTGCCAATATCACTATAACTATTTCTAACGTTTGCGTTTGAAGTAGTTTGTGCTAAAACAGGATCCTTATCGAAAGTTACTGTTTTAGATGGTGGTGTCCAGTTACTTGGTTTAGTTGGCACCTTATTTCCTGTTGGTCCAAATTTATCTACATTAGTAATATTTGAGTTATTAGCTATATAACCATATTCTGTGAATAAGTTCATTGGCCAGTAACCTTTTTGATTTGTCTTATTATCATTTGGTGTATATAGTGATGTTTTAATAAAATCACTTGATATACCAAAGTTTACAATTACCTGGTTCTTCATAGAACCTTTTGTTTTTAACCATGTTCCTGATGTAGCACTTGCACTTTTTTTAAGATCATATCGTGTTCCATCATTTAGTACGCTCAAGTTATAAGCATTATAGTCTTTATATCCATTTAGCTTGTCTAGTGTATAAGCAAGTGATGCAACTTTCATTCCGTAGTATGGATCCGATGCATATTTTACACTAATTCCAGAACCTTTATTACCAAATGAGAGTCCATAGTGTCTAAAGTCATCTACCGATGTATATAATGCTAGTTGGGATCTCATATGTACAGCGATTCCCTCACCAATATTTGCGTATCCTTTTGCGTTGTCTGGATTGGAGTCTACTGCACCCCAACCAAATAAGTTATTGCGATCTCTAGCATACTTTGAAGTTCCGTAGCCAGATTCCAAGTTTGCCTGAGAAAAAATTAAAATAGGATTCATTCCATAGTTTAATCCTTGTTCAACAAAATGATAAGCTTCTCCCATGATAACTGAATCATACTTACCGTAGTGAGTTAAAAGGTTCTCAAACGCTTGAGCATCATGGTTTGTGGCTGTTCTAAGTGGAAGCCATTGGAAGTAAGCATAAAACTTTTTAGTACTTACAGGATTTTTCAAATCTAAGTCATGATAAAACGTAATTCCATCAGGTGAATAGTAGCGATTGCCTGGTGTTAACCAACTTGGTGCAATACCATATGTACTACTAGAATTATTTAGATTTGGATGTGAACGTCCAACATTGAGTCTGATTGAGTTGTATTGACCGTCTTTAAAAACATCAAAGTAATCCGGTTCTACTTTCATGGTATAGCTTTTTTCATAAGTACTGGAGTAATCTTGATTACCCCCAATCTCAATTGGAATATTATTTTCTACATAAATTAGAGGTACAAGATCAATCTTATCAACTTCAACATACCCATTTCCGCCGTTAATCTCAACATTAGCGACGAGACGTTCAGTATTAAGTGATGTACCATAATAATACATATTATAGTGGGCAGGAATATACGTATGTGCAGAACCTAATCCAGCTGCAGTATATATATCAAGGGTTGTTTTACCTGAAGTAACCTTATTACCTTTTCGATATGGAAAGGATTGAGCAAGAGCCCTATCTGCCGCTACAATCTTTAATGGTGACCTGCTAGTTGATGATCTAATAATCACATTAGGAGTATTCTTAGCCTCTTCTTCCATTTTCTTTAAGGCTTGATTAAAATCAGTATACTCAGCACCAATATAAGCACTTTCTGTAATACTATTACCATTTTTAGTTAGTCTATGGACTGTATAAATTGAGGATGAAGCATTGATACTCCAAATAGAACTTACAGTTATCACCAAAGCCATTACTAAAGTTATTAAGAATACTTTGTTTTTTCCAGTTCTTTTAATTTGCATCTTTGCACCCCTTTTGAATAATAATTATAACATATCTATATCTCTAAGCTTGAATATTGGAAATCTTTCACCATATTTTCTAAATAAACCAAGTAAAATCAAACAGTTTGTGTTATATTTAAGTCTACTGGAGGTTTTAATATGAGCGAAGATAAATCAATGAAGAATAACACCAGATTAAGTTTTGGTGAAGAAGTTTGGAACTCTGTAACCCATGGTATTATGGCCGGATTACTCCTATTAACACTACCAATTATATCAATATATGGCTATACAAAGGGAGGATACATCCTTGGTATATCATATGGAATCTTTATTACATGTTTGTTTTTTATGTTTATGTCATCAACACTCTATCATGCAATGGGCTATGATTCTAAACATAAGTATGTTCTTAGAATCTTAGATCATATATTTATATACTTTGCGATTGCTGGAACCTATACGCCTATTTGTATGTATGTTATTGGCGGAAAACTTGGATATACAGTTCTTGCTATTCAGTGGTCTATGGTTTTAATTGGAGTCCTATATAAGTCTATTGCCCAAAAGTCAGTCCCTAAGTTATCTGTAGCTATCTACTTAACAATGGGATGGGCTGCAGTAATAGTACTACCAAGACTAATCAGCATAACAAGTCCAATCTTCATTGGCCTAATAGCAGCAGGTGGTGTACTTTACAGTATAGGTACCTACTTCTATATGCAAGCTGATAAACCATATTTCCATATGATATGGCATCTGTTTATTAATGCTGCTGCATTATGCCATATTATTGCGATAGTGTTCTTTATTTAGTAATCACTACAAGGATCCATTGGGGTCCTTTTTATTTACAGGATTATCATCATAGCTAACCCAATCACTATAACTTCCACTATAGAGTTTGGGTTTTAATCCTGCTTCTTCCATAAATAGATAATTTACAGAACCTGTTATACCCGATCCACAATAAACTATAATGTCATCATAGTCATTTAAATCTTTGAAGTGTTTATTTATACTCATAGATGAACTTACTTGTGTCCACGGATAATTAAGAGCACCAGGAATATGTCCAGCTCTTACGTCAAGTGGTTCAACTTCACCTATATAGCGTTCATAT
>CAZEQW010000037.1:3375-11644 GCA_964514505.1 uncultured Erysipelothrix sp.
TCAATAAGCCATTGTTGAGTTTTAATATTTCTCATCACTATCACCTAACTATCCTTAATACTGTAACACTAGATCCTTCTTCAATAAATATAACTCTAAATGGTCCTGTCTTAAATATCTTACCTTCTTCTCCAAGGTTAGAAGCTTCTGTATACTTGTTTTCAAATAGATCAATCAACATATGGGCCTGTAACTTCTCCATCTTCATTAGATCCACAAGCACTTGCTCTGTGTAATTAAATGTCATATAAGCCCCAATCTCGCCCTTAATTGCTGAGCGTTCATAGTATTTGGCTTATGAAGATGCGAAGCATAGGCATCCTTGAAACTAAGTATATCTAACTCGGTTTTAATTGCATCAAGAGCACTTTCACGCAAAAACTCAGAGACACTAACTCCCTTGATCTCTGCAAAAGTACGTATTAAAGTATTCTCTTCATCATTAAGACGCAATGACACCGTATAGTTTTCTGCCATATGTTCCCCTTTTTATTACTGATATTTAAATTATACACACTATTGTATTACAAATCAATACATAAGGTATTACATTGTTATACAAAAGAAAAGACCCTGTATAAACAGAGTCTTATAGAACTATATTTCCATTCTCAATAATTACAATCTCTTTATTGTCTTTCGTTAAACCAACAGCCTTCATATCTTTACTACCAAACATAAAGTCAACATGGATTAGGGATTGATTTACTCCATTAGCTATTAGTTCATCTTTATCCATTGAACTACCACCTTCAATTAAAGGATAACCTCTTCCCATAGCAATATGACATGAAGCATTTTCATCAAACAACGTATTATAGAATAGAGTATTAAGATTGGATATTGGAGAATCATATGAAACCAAAGCAATCTCTCCCATTCTCTTACTACCTTCATCAGTATTAAGAAGTGCCGTTAGTGCATCTTTACCCTCTTTAGCATCGTAATCAACTACAACACCATTCTCAAACTTCAACCAAAATTTATCAATTAACCTGCCGTTATAGTTAAGTGGTAACGTATTATAGACAATACCTTCTCCAACATTGCGATCTGGGGTTGTGAAGTTTTCTTCTGTTGGGATATTAGCATTAAATGTTACACCATTAACAGCTGGTTTAGCACCACCACCCCAACTATGACCTTCAACTAATCCAACAGTAATATCTGTTCCTAAACTATTAGTAAAGTGAATACTCTTAAAATCATAATCATTTAACATATTAGCTTGATGAAGAAGTACTTCATTATGCTTTTTCCATTCTTCTTTTGGATCATTATCTTCACTTACACGACTCGCATATAAGATATATTCATATAGTTTAGTATAGGCATCTTCTTTATCAAGGTCGGGGAATACTTTATCAGCCCACGCTTGTGTTGGATAAGCACACACTAACCATTGACCTTGAGAACTCATTGAGTGGTGACTATAGCGCTCTAATGCTCTACCACGCGCTTGAACAACCTTAGAGAACAACTCACTATCAACATCATCCATTACACCAGGATTAGGGCTTCTTAAAGCTAGTTTACATAAGTCCTCACTTAAGTATTGGTCATACTTATCAATCTCCCACTGTGGTACATTAACTAAATCACTTTCACTTTGATTTAAGTAATGTAAACGAGATAAGCGCTCACTTGCATACTCAACTACAACACGACGCGCACCCTTAGAATATGCTAATTCCGTTAGAGTTTCCACAAACTCATAATGAATTGGATCAGCATTAATAACTAATGTTTGTCCTTTTTGAACATTAACACCAGTTTCAATCAACAACTCAGCATATTTTCTATCTAACATAAAAAAATCTCCTTAATTTAAAAGCGTGGAAATCCACGCTTAGATTACTATATTTCCATCTACAATTAAATCAATCTCTTGATTATCATAGGTAATACCAACTGCTCTCATATCTTCACTACCAAACATAAAGTCCTCATGGTTCATTGATTGATTACAGTTAAGAGCCTTAAGCTCATCTTCTTTCATAGATGTACCATTCTTAATATTCATTGGATAAGAAGCGCCTAATGCAACGTGGCACGAAGCATTCTCATCAAATAAAGTATTATAGAACAAAATGTTCAGATCAGAAATAGGCGATTTATGAGAAATAAGAGCCAACTCACCTAAGCGAGAACTACCTTCATCCATTTCAAGCAATGTCTTTAAGGTTTCCTTCTCTTGCTTAGCATCATAATCAACTACCTTACCATTCTCAAATTTCAACCAAAACTCATCAATAAGTTTCCCATTATAGTTAAGAGGTTTAGTACTGTAAATAATACCATCAACTCTGTGACTATCAGGCATCGTGAACGACTCCTCAGTTGGCATATTAGGATTAAATGTATGACCTTTAGCAGACGTTTCCATACCACCAGCCCATACGTGGTCCTTAACTAAGCCAATCTCAATATCAGTACCCAATGCATTAGTAAACTTGATTGATTTAAAATTATAGTCATTTAGCACTTTATTTTGATGTGCTAACTGAGCATTATGCTTATCCCATAGTTCAACAGGATCACTATCCTCATCAATTCTAACTGCATATAGAATAGCATCTAATAACTTAACCATCGCCTCTTCCTCATCAAGATTAGGAAAGACAACCTTAGCCCAGGATGGAGTTGGTAGCGAAATTAGCGACCATTGTCCTTTGTTCGACATAGAATACTCACGCATTCTCTTTAATGCAATTGCAGCTGCTTTACTAGCTGCAGCAATCTTGTCACCATCAACATCAGCCATTAGACCAGGAGATGGAGCATAAACACTCAATCTACAAAGATCTTGATCAATATAATCATCCACTTGATCAACACGCCACTGCGGAACTGTTGATAAAGTTTCAATATCTTGATGCGTGTAATGTGACTTAGAAATCAAATCATCAGAAAAATCAACAACAACCTTAGCCGCTCCAGCTGCATAAGCCTCTTCAACTAACAATCTAGCAAACTCATAGTGAGAAGCTGCTACATTGATTTGTAGCAGCTGCCCTTTTTGAACGTTAACACCCTTACGGATTGCTAACGCAGCATATTTCTTTAATAAACTATCGTAATTCATATAACACCTACTTGTTATAGCAAAGCATCGCTGCACCAACGATACCAGGCTCTTCTAAACTAGCTAACTTAAACTCAGCATTAGCCATTCCAGGATGCACTAACGTTTTATATTTTTCAATAACTTTATCAAGATAGAACTCTTGAGACTGAGTTACACCACCACCAAGCACAAATACATGAGGCTCGATAACATGTGCAACCGCAGATAACATCATCGCAAAGTCAGTAACCATAGTATCGATAATTTCAATCGCAACTTCATTACCATCTTGTGCTAAAAGGAAAAGATCATATGCAGATGTGATGTCAGAAGAAATACGTTCTTTAGCTTGACGAACTAATGCATCACCTGATGCCCAGTTCTCAACAGCACCTGCATTCAAATGGTTCACAGGTTCACGGTTTTTATCAATAATAATATTCCCAACTTCACCAGCATAACCATTATTACCAGAAACTACAGTGCCATTAACAACAATGGCAGCCCCAATCCCAGTAGAATGCGTAATATAGCAAACTATTTTCTTACCACGACCTGAACCAACTAAAGCTTCAGCCAATCCAGCAACATTAGCATCATTATCAAGATAAACAGGAAGATTCAAACGATCTTTCATGTACTGTACTACAGGGAAATATGCAAAATCCTTAATATTAGTAGCTAAAGTAACATAACCGTTTTCTGTATCAACAGGACCAGGAATTCCAATCCCAACCCCTACACAATCATCCTTGCCATCAAGAGTATCAATCATTGTTAGAATATTATCCAGTACGATTTCAGGACCCTGATCTGATAAAGAAGGACGTTTAAGTTCCTCCAAAATCTCCCCTCTTTCGTTAACCACCGCTACTCTAACGTTAGTTCCACCTAAATCAACACCAATAAATTTCTTCATAATGTTTCCTTTTCTATTCAATAATTATTTAACTTCGATAATCTTCATTGTATTCGTAGCACCAATTCCACTTGGATAACCAGCAGCTATAATAACTTTACGACCAACTTCAATTCCATACGACTTGGCAATCTTTGAAGCTAACTCATCATCATTAGTCATATTATTTTTAACTTCAGAGAAAACAGGGATAACACCCCAGTTTAATGCAAGACTACGTTTAACACGCTCATCAAATGTAACTGCAATAACAGGTACAATTGGACGGAACTTAGAAATACGACGTGCTGTATTACCACTTTGCGTAAATGCAATAACTGCATCAACCTCTTCCATGTTTAAGCAAGTTTCAGCAATTGACATACCAATTGAGTCTTGAGTTGTTGCTTTAGATGATTCAATAGCATCATCCAAGTGCTTACGGAATGGATAAATAGTTTCCATTGCACAAGAAGTATCATACATAGTTTGAACCGCCTCAACAGGATAAGCACCTACTGCAGACTCACCTGATAACATAATGGCATCAGTACCATCAAGAACAGCATTAGCAACATCACTTGCTTCAGCACGCGTAGGACGCGGATTACTTTGCATAGACTCAAGCATATGAGTAGCAGTAATAACTGGCTTACCTAAACGATTCGCAACTTTTATAATTTGCTTTTGGTAAATTGGTACTAAGTGAGAAGCAACTTCAACACCCAAGTCACCACGTGCTACCATTACACCATCTGCAACTTCAAGGATCTCTTCAATATTGTCAACACCCTCTTGATTTTCAATCTTAACGATGATTTGAATATCACCACGACCCTCTTCTTCAAGAACCGCACGAATCTCATGTACATCACTAGCACGACGAACAAAAGAAGCCGCAATATAATCAACATCTTGCTTCGCACCAAAACGAATATCAGCTTCATCTTTCTCACTCATAAATGGCATAGAAAGAACAACACCAGGAATATTAATACCCTTACGAGTCTTAACAAATCCAGGATTTTCAACACGACAAATTAAATCTTTCTCATCTTTGTCAATAACTGTTAAACGAAGGTGACCATCATCAACTAATAAATACTCCCCAACTTCAACATCATTATAAACATCTGGAACTAAAAGAGAGAAACGCTCTTTATTACCAACAAAGTCTGCATCAAATCCAACACGAACGATATCACCCGTTGCAAATTCAACACCACCATTCTCAATATCAGCAGTACGAATCTCAGGTCCCTTTGTATCTAATAATATTGAAAGGTTAATACCTGTTTTCTTACTAACATTACGAACCATTTGCATTCTCTTACCATGGTTCTCCTGAATATCATGAGAGAAATTCATACGAACTACGTTCATTCCTGTACGTGCTAACTTCTCTAACATTTCCTCGTTTTCGCTTGCCGGTCCAACCGTACAAACAATCTTAGTTTTCTTTAAAAATTCCATATTTCCTCCTATTAAACTAATCGTTTCTGTAAATCAAATAATGCTTTACGTGATTTTTTAGGTGCAATAAGTGCTTCATCAATATCCATCGAAATAATATTATCTGAAATGATACCAACCGCCTTACTACTCTTACCTTCTTTAAGCAACGTCACGGCATAATCACCAAATCGCGTTGCAAGAATACGATCACGTCCTGTTGGCGATCCACCTCTTTGAATATGTCCTAACACAGTAGATCGACCAGAGAATCCAGTATTCTGAGAAATCTTTTGAGCCAGCAACTCAACATCCGTTATTTTCTCAGAAATAATTACAACAGCATGACGCTTCTTCTTACGATTCTCAATGGATCGCAATCGATCCAAAACCTCCAACTCATCATACCCAGTTTCCTTTGTGATGACCACTTCGGCACCAGAAGTAATACCAGCATATAAAGCCAGATCACCACAACGATTACCCATAACTTCAACAATAGAACATCTATGATGCGACGCAGATGTATCACGCAACTTATCCACGTTCTCTATTATTGTATTAAGTGCAGTATCAAAGCCAATTGTGAAATCAGTTGAATCAATATCATTATCAATAGTTGCAGGTATTCCAATACAGTTTATTCCCATATCAGACAAAGCTTTAGCACCACGATAAGAACCATCGCCACCAATTACCACTAAACCTTCAATACCATGGCGTTTCAAATTCTCAACAGCCTCTTGCCGAATGTTTTCAAGCTTAAACTCTTCAAGACGCGCAGAACCAAGAATCGTTCCACCACGTGTTATAATTCCACTCACATCGCTTTCCTTGAGCAAGCGAATGTCATTAGACACTAGACCGGCATATCCGTTAAACACACCGTACACTTCAAGACCTTGTTCAATCCCAGAACGAACAACTGCACGTATGGCAGCATTCATACCCGGAGCATCACCTCCTGAAGTTAATACTCCAATCTTCTTCATATTTCACCTCACTTTATATCATACCACTATTTGAGTAAATTTTAACAACTTATTTTTTTATATGACGCCTATTTTCACCGATTATCTCATAAGGTTGCGCAATTGCCTTAATTCTATCCACAAAACGACGCGCACGCATTAAATCCTCGCGGCCCCTACTATCTGCTGCATACATAGTTTCAAGCATTTCATAAGGACTATTACTTGTAAAAATAGTCTTACGCTCATTCTCCATTCGAGCATTCAGTAATGGTAATAACACCTCATCACGACTCCAAGTGCTAATTGGTTCAGCTCCCAAATCATCAAACACTACAATATCAGCGCGACGAATAGCATCCAAAATAGCCTCATTAGAAGAATTAAAATTACCAAAGTTATTCTTTAGAGTTAACAGAAGATCCGCTACACTCACAAACACACAACGCTTTCCCTCATTGGCAAAAGCATTTGTCACACAAGCGGCCAAATAACTCTTGCCCACACCATAATCACCATAAAGAAAATAACCAAGTTCATCATTTTCAGTAAAGTCCATCATTAAAGTCATCGCTTGTACATAATTGGGATTTTCATTCTTTAGATCAATAGTTTCAAAAAGAGCTTTTTGAAGTCGCTTTGGTAGCTTAAAATACTGATACTTACTCAAGTAGAAACTTTCTTCTTTAAGTTCCTGAGCAAGACTAACATAACGATATACTTCCTGTAAGACACCCAACTTCTTGTCATAAGAAACATCGATGTAGCCACCTAAACTAGGATCACGTTCAAGATCTTCCTTTGTTAGTGCATTTACACGACTCAAAGCCTCTAACCACGACTTAAAGGTATAGGCATTATCAACGATAACATCCTTTGGACACTCATAACGCTCCATGAACTTTTTAATTGTAGCATTACCCAACAACGCTTCAATTAACTTATTTTTAGCAGCCTCTTGTTCCTTACTCAAGGGCTTCATATAGTCAGTAAACTCCATTATGAATCTCCTTTCTTAAGTCTTTTCATTAGATCCTCTCTCATTTGTTCAACATCGCCTTCGATACTTGTATCTTTACTATAAACAGGCACAGGCATCTTAGTGGTTTTAGCCTTAGTAAACTTAGGTTTACTCTCACTTACTAACTGATTACGAGCTTCCTGCAATGTACTTACATTATTACGCTTCCAGGTAGAAGCAATCTTCTCAACATAAGCTCTTGCTAGATTACCTTCATTGGTTTCCAAGACATACTCGACTAAGAAGTTAACAATTTCATTACTAAAACCAAAATTATTTGAAAGAGACTTCAAGAGATTAACATCCGAAGTTCCCACAAAATCGAAGCCTTGCTTATAGCGCAAGAAACTAAGGGGATCAACATCATAGGGACTATGTGGATCTACTTCCATACGCCCTACACTGCTCTCAACAGCACTAATGAAGCGCAAACGGTTTAACTCACCGGTTTCACTATTAACGTTTTTCATCAATAATGAAGTCATCTTATCGTAATCAATTCGATAACGAGTTCCAAGATCCTCAATTAAATCCCTAACATCCTTTGTTCTATACTGGACTGGAAACAACAAATCAGGAATCTTCCTAAAGAACTGAACCACATCAAAACTCTTAGGAGCCACAATCGCATCAGCATTCACAAACTCATCCTCAAACGACTCATTCCACGCTGCCAAACGACCCGCATCAAAAGCGGCCGACACATCCCTTCCAAACTCAATCTTCTTATCATCACCATAAACACCCATTTGCTTACTGTATAAAGGTTGCCCCATAACTACAGTATATAACCTGCCAAACATAGCATGATTCAAAAACTCACCCGGACGTAAAGGACGTCTAATTACGATTGTATAAAC
>CAZEQW010000038.1:0-11338 GCA_964514505.1 uncultured Erysipelothrix sp.
ATTATGAAAAAAATATTTGCTCTTTTAATTATTAGTAGTATCCTAGTTGGTTGTGGATCAAAACCGCCTAAGACTCCAGATGTAGAGTCAGTAGCGTCAATCACTGATAAAGCAGATGATGTTGTTAAGTCGCTATCAGATAAAGGTAATTGGATAACAGCTATTACAGCTGATGTGTCTATTGCTGAAAACCTTGAAGTTAAAGGGAAGTTCCATCAATCAAATGATACCACTAAAGCTGTATATCGTAAACTTGCATTACATACACAAGATGACAAGTTTAACGTTATTGATAACTTTACATTAACAACACCTAAGATGGTAGTTGATTCAGAAAACTTCACTGTTTTCTACGGTATTATCAAAGGCGACATTCATGTTAATGCTGCTGGATTTAAACTAGTCGGTACAAAGGTTGAAGGAAACATTACTTTTGCTTCACAAGAACTACAAGATAGTGCTGATTTAGATTTAGATGGAAAAGGTGCTACAGTAAGTGGTACTGTTACTATCGCTGAATAATTAAGTCTACCTTCGGGTAGGCTTTTCTTTTATTAAAAAAGCTCCTGTTTATAATTAACAGGAGCTTAATGCTATTCTTCAAACTGACTATTATATAAATCAGTATAGAAACCATTTTGACTTAATAAGCTTTCATGATCTCCACTCTCGACAATGTCACCATTACGCATTACTAATATCATATCAGCATCTTTAATGGTTGATAATCTATGCGCAATCACAAAACTAGTACGACCCTCAGTTAGACGATCCATAGCTGCTTGAACTAATCTTTCAGTACGCGTATCAACTGATGAAGTTGCTTCATCTAATATCAGAAGCGGTGCATCTTGAATGATTGCACGTGCTATAGTTACTAACTGCTTCTGACCCGCTGATAAGCTATCAGCGTCACTCAGTACCGTATCATAACCTTCTGGTAAAGTTTGAATGAAGTGGTGTAAACCAACAGCCTTGCTGGCTGAAATTACTTGCTCACGAGAAACATTCTCTTTACTATAAACGATATTCTCAGCTACAGTACCTTCAAACAACCACGTGTCTTGAAGTACCATACAGAACTGATTATGAACATCCTCACGAGTAACATCCGCAATATTAATTCCATCAATGTATATTTCCCCACTATCAATCTCATAGAAACGCATCAACAAGTTAACCAACGTGGTTTTACCTGCACCAGTAGGACCAACAATCGCGATCTTTTGACCTGGTTTAACATGCGTAGAGAAGTTATGAATAATAGGTTTACCAGGTTCATAACTAAAGTGTACATTTTCAAAAGTTACCATACCTTTAGCAACACCTATCGTTTCAGTTTTATGTGATTCATCTTCCAACTCTTTTTCATTGAGGAACTCAAATACACGTTCACTTGCAGCTGCAGTAGTTTGCAATTGTTGCATCGACTGAGCCATTTGAGAAAGCGGTTGAGTAAATAATCTAATATACATCATAAACGCTACGATAACACCAAATGACAATTGACCCTTCATTAGTAAAGTAGCTCCAACTATTGACACCGCAACATAACCAAAGTTACCAATGAAGCTCATTATCGGCATCATTAACCCAGACAAGAACTGTGACTTCCAACTACTATCATATAGTGACTCATTAATAGATTTAAAAACCTCTTTGGCTGATTCTTCAGCATTATATGCCTTCACTACTAAATGACCTGAGTATACCTCTTCAATATGACCATTAATATCACCAAGTCCAGCTTGTTGTTCACTAAAGTATTTCTGTGACTTACTCATTATAAATATCATTAAGATAAATCCAATAAAAGTTGATCCAATCGCCACTAGTGCCAAAATCCAACTATTATAGAACATCATGATTAAAGATCCAACAAACATTGTCACCGCTTTAACCAAGTTATCCAGTGAGTTATTTAACGTACGACCAATTGAATCAACGTCATTATTAATTCTACTTAAAACATCCCCATAACTAGTTCTATCAAAATAGCTTAATGGCAATCTATTAATCTTACTTGAAATATCCTCACGCATTTTGTGAGATATCTTAGCTGTTACGGTTGCCATAATAAAGTTTTCCACGAAGCTAAATAAAGCAGAGAAGGAATAGAATAATACTAATCCAATTGCAATCGCAGATACTGCATCTAAGTCAATAGCATTTAATACTGGAACACCATCAACTAAAGCAGGTAACCCTTTTGATATTTCATTTGTCATTAATTTAATTCTATCAGGACCAATTATTTGTAGAGCAGAGCCAATCGCCGCCAATATCAATGCAGCAATGATATATGGAAGATAAACTCTTATATATGCAATTAACTTACCCCATGTTCCTTTAAAGTCGCGGGCTTTTTGATTAGCTCCGCCTTTTCCCATTGGTCTATGGCTCATAAGTTCAACTCCTCTTCACTTAATTGCGACTTCGCAATCTCTAAATATACTTCACAATTCTTCAACAACTCTTCATGGGTACCAATACCAACCATCTTTCCTTCTTCAAGAACAATGATTTGATCTGCATCCATAATAGTACCAATACGCTGAGCAACAATTAAACTTGTAACTCCCTTAGTCTCTTCTTTAAGAGCAGTACGTAGTACTCTATCAGTCTTATAGTCTAAAGCTGAGAAGGAGTCATCAAAGATATAAATCTCAGGATCACGAGCAATCGCACGCGCAATAGCCAACCGTTGCTTTTGACCACCTGAGAAGTTAGTACCGCCTTGTGCTACATGAGACATATAACCATCTTCTAATCCCTCAACAAAGCTCCCCTGAGCAATATGAACAGCACGTTTAACATTATCTCTTAGGTCGCCCTCTTTACCATTATCACCAAAAGCAACATTTGATTCAATCGTCCCTTTAAACATAATGGCACGTTGTGGTACATAACCTATCTTATTGAATAAACTATCACTATCGTATTCCTTAACATTAACACCACCAATTAATACTTCTCCTTGAGTTGCATCAAAGAACCTAGGCACAAGATTAATTAAAGTACTCTTACCACTACCAGTCGAACCAATAAATGCAACAGTCTCACCCTTATTAGCCTTAAAGCTTATATTCTCTAACACTGGCTCAGCAGCATCTGGATATTGGAAGCAAACATTTTTAAACTCAACAACACCTTCCATACCTTCAACACCATCAACAACATCTCCACCAACAATCTTAGGTTCCATGTCCAGTACTTCATTAATACGTTTAGCTGAAACACTGGCTCTAGGATACATCACAAAGATCATAACTAACATCATAAATGACATAACTACTTGAATTGCATATGAAGAGAAAACAACCATATCAGAGAAAATCACAATCTTATCCATCATCTGCGCCTCATTAATCAAGTAAGCACCAATCCAGTAGATTGCTAGTGGTAAAGCACTCATCAAAACGCTCATAACCGGCATCATAACAGACATAACACGGGTCGTAAATAATTGCGTACTAGTTAAGGCATTATTTGCTTCAGCAAACTTAGCCTCTTGATAATCTTCTGCATTATAGGCCCTAACAACTCTAACACCCGTTAAGTTCTCGCGGCTAACACGAGTCAAATTATCTGTTAACTCTTGCATCTTCTTAAACTTAGGCATCGCAATAGCCATCAAGATACCAACCATACCTAATACAAACACTACTGCAACAGCGGTAACCATTGACCACTCAACGCCTTTACCATAAATCTTGGAAATAGCCCATATTGCTGTAATAGGTGCCTTAATTAATAACTGTAAACTCATCACCACTAACATTTGAACTTGCGTAACATCATTTGTTGAACGCGTGATCAAACTAGGTGTTGAGAAGAAGTTCATTTCCTCTAAAGAAAACGATTCAACCTTATCAAACAATAAGCCACGTAATCGCTGTGAATACGACGCACTAATCTTAGCCGCAAAGTAACCAACAATAATTGCTGCTACCAAACTACCTAAAGCACTTAACATCATTAATCCACCATTGAACCAAATTTCGGACATCTGCGTTCCTGGTGTTTGGGTTAATATTGTTACTTTAGACATATAGTCTGGAATTTTTAAATCCAACCAAACCTGAGCAATAATAAACACTAAGCTAATCAGTGCCATTAACCACTCTTTAGGTTTTAAATGCTTAAACAATTTAATCATAAAAATCTCCCTTTTAACTGTTAAAAATATCTTGAGCCAACTGCCCAAATTTCTTAATCAACCGAATAAATTCAAGTGTATCTTCTTCACCCATTTGCGTAAACAACTCAGCAAGAGACTTACGCATCTTAAATTTAACTACTTCTACTCGTTTAATTCCAACTGGTGTAATGGTTACTAAAACATTACGTCGATTGGAAACATCAACTTCACGAGTGATTTGACCCTTCTTCTCCAATGAGTTTAAGATTGCAGACACACGCGCACTGCTACTATTCATTGCCTCACTAATTTCCCAAGGCATAATTGCTCTATTTTCCCTGTCCAAATACCCCAAAACAAACATTTCACCTTTGGCTATTTTATTAATATTCTCCATTGGACCAGGATGTGTATTATGAATTACTTGCTCAAAGACCCTAACAGCTTCAGCTATATAATCCTTTGATTGATTCTCTCCCACCATGCACCTCCTTATAGTTAACAGTGCTAATTGCTAACAGTGTTAATAGTATGATAAAAGGGGTAAAGTGTCAAACACTTTACCCCCTATTTCACAATGTTTTCATTATTTCGCTTTACCAAACTCACCAGCCCATTCGAAGGCTTTCTTCGATAAGATAACAGCGATAATCTCATTGATGATTGCTGCTGCTGCGATTGTACCTTGAAGTATTAACGCTGCGTCTGGATTAAATGCACTAATTGTACTTACTGCAATACCAGTGAACACTAAACTAACACCCGAGTGTGGTAATAGTGTTAATCCAAGATACTTCTTAACAGTTGGTTCCATTTTGGTTACACTAGCTCCTATATATGCGCCACTGTACTTACCTATTGCACGTGTCATTATATAAATAACAGTAAACAATCCAGCACCAAAGATTAAATTATAATCTAATGGAGCACCAAGGTTAATAATCACAACCATTAAGGAAATCATCAACACTGGATTAAACTCAGTCATGATAGTTTCAAGACGTTCTTCACTTACCATGTTCGCAAACGTAGCCGCAAAAGCCATACCAATCAACATGAAATTTAGAACTGGTTCACTTAGTATGACCTCATTGAATACTATTCCAACTGATGATACTAAGATAACCATCAAAATAGTCTTAAATAACGTATGATCTTCATTTCGCAAGACGATGCCTGCTAAAAGGCCCACTACAACACCAATCGCAATTGGTAATAATATCATTAAAGCTAATGTTACTAATAAAGAAGTTGAACTTCCTGAGAACATAGCTCCGATCAATGATGTTATACTAAAGAACACAACAATCGCTAAGATATCATCCAGAGCCGCCATAGGAATAAGCGAGTTAGTTACTGGACCATCTGTCTTAAACTCAGATACGATCGATAAAGCAGGCGCAGGAGCTGTTGCTAGTGCAATCCCTCCAAATACAACCGCTAAGAATAATGGAATATTCATAAAATAAAATATAACACCAAAACCAAGGCTAACAACACCAAATGTCATTAAGGATTGAAAGAGTGTGGTAACCATAATTTGCATACCTGTTTTCTTTAACTTAGTTATAACCAGTTCTGAACCAATCATCAGTCCAACACTTGTTTCCAATATCATCATAGCAACTCGATATACTTCATTACTCATGATACTATCATTTAATATATTTAGTGCATAGGGTCCCATAATCATACCGGCAATCAACCATCCTAGGATGGCTGGTAGTCTAAACTTAGAGACTAACTTACCCGCTAAAAATGCGACGAGCACTACTAATAAAATATTTAATAACACAAAAAAACCTCCTAACCAATATTACTATGATACCAAAAGTTAATTGTAAGTCATAGGCATTATGTGACAAGTTTTACTTAAATAGTCACACTAACACTACTTCCTGTTACATCCTTTTTAACGATTATTTGCTGTTCTATGCGCGTTTTTAGTTCACTAACATGAGAGATAATACCAATCATTCTATTACCACTAGTCAAACTATTAAGCACATTCATAGCTTGATCCAAACTTTGCTGGTCTAAACTACCAAAGCCCTCATCCACAAATAGCATATCTATTTCAATACCACCTGCAAATATTTGAATAACATCACTCATACCTAGCGCTAAAGATAATGCAGCCTTGAATGACTCTCCTCCTGATAATGTAGATACAGCTCGTCGTTTGTTGCTATGGTGATCTATCACATCTAAATCTAAACCACTACTTAAGCGTTTATCATTGGACTCTTGACGCAAAACAAGTTGATAACGAGATTGGGTCATGATGTCTAATCGCTTATTAGCTTCAATAATTACTTTACTAAAGTAAGCTGTTTGAACATAATATTCAAAACTAATCTTATCTTTTTGAGCTAAGTTACCAGTAGCTGTACGGTATAAAATATTTATATCCTGGTACTGCTTACGCTTAGTCTCAAAATCAACACTACGCTTACTTAATTGCTCTATGCTATTCTTGTATTTACTAATCTTTATCATAAGAACTTCAAGTTGCTCATCTAACTCTTTAATGACTTGATTTTCCTTAGCCAACATTTCATTGTCTATCACCAAATCAGGTTTACTCACATCTTTCAACTTAAATTCTAAACTCTTAATCAATGCATTTACTTCGGTAAGTTTCTGCGTATAATTACGCAAAGTCTCTTCAGTTTCTGCCTTATCCAATAACAAGACATCTTCATACGCATCAATAGATTCAAATGAATACTTGGCTAAACTATCCTTAAACTCTCCTTCAAATACTTCTTTTTTATCTTTGTCATCTTGAATAGATTTACCAATTACTTTAAGTGACCCTTCAATATTTGATAATAAAGCTTCAGATGTTTTAATAGCTTCACTTGACTCAAGTACATCAGCTTCAAACTTACTAACTCTCTCTAGCCCTGTATTAAGTGCTTCTTTTGCCAACTCAAAACTTTCATACTTAAGGTTCTTCTTCAAAGAAGAAATCATGGTATCTAAGCGGGTAACTTCGAGTTTCCTATTGTTAATAGTGATTCCTAAATCCTCAATGCTCTTACTATTAAATTCAATACTTTCATGATTCTTTTCTATTAAGACATCAAGTTCTTTAAGTTTTTCTAATACAGAGTTAGCTTCTTTTAACTCAATTTCGACACTCTTAAATGAATTTTCTACATCATCATAACCCGATGTCTTTGATTCATAGAGTTCTTTAAGTTCAGTAAGACGCCCTAAAACTTCACTATGCTTAGCACCCAGTTTACTTAATTTGGAACTTTCATTATTTAATTTAGACTGTAAAGCATCCAGTTCTTCTTTACTCACAACTTGATCACTTAAAGTAGCAACCTTGGGATGCTCTGTAGAACCACATACAGGACATGGTTTTCCATCTTCAAGTGATTTAGCTAAAATTCCCGCTTGAGCTAAGTAAAAATCGTGCTGCCGTTGATTATATATTACTCCAAGTTTACTTACCTCATCGGCCATTAACTTCAATGATTTCGCTTCATTAGCTTCAAGTTCAGTAGTTTTAACTAAAATACCTTTTAACTTAAGAATCTCATCAAGCTTATTAAACTCAGCGTCTAAAAACACTTTTCTAGACTCCTTGTCCCTCTTTAGCTTAACTGAAGCTTCCAACTCTTTTTGCTTGAGTTTACTATCTTCTAAGTGCTTCTTAAAAACATCTAGTTTTTCCTCTTCACCTTTAAGTTTATCTTGTTCTTTAACTCTATTATTAATATGATCAGTTAGAACACGATAATCTTCTAAACTCTTATCTAAAACATGATTCTCTTTCTTTAGAGCCTCAATATTGTCTTTTTGATCTGATAGTAGTTTATGTTTTTCAACTAAAATAGCTAAGTTTTCTTTAATACTTATTAGAGACTGTCTTTCACGTTCTTCTAAAGCTATATTGTCTTGATATCGTTTAATAACTTCATCAAGCTTTGTCTTAATTGGTTTTACATAAACAGTCGCATTATTAAAACGAAGCAAACGCTTCTCTAAAGCATCCATTGACTCCTTTGATTTGCTTAGTTCATTAAATAGTACTTTGTTCGCCTCTAAATCTTCGAAATCTTTTAGTACTTGCTTCTTTACTTCAATTAACTTCATAATTTCAAGGGCCTTAGAGTTATGAATAATTCTAGACTCATTTAACTTCTTTTGATTCAACAAGTCTTCTTTAAGAATACCTTCAAGATAAGATATACTTTGAGTCAAACTTTCTACGCTAGGTTCCTTAATGCCAATATCAGTTAACACATTCTCAATCAGTATCTTTTCTGTCTCATAAACACCCCTGGCTTTTGAGTTAAGATCACGTAACTTATATTCAAAGTTTTGATATAGTTTTGTATTGAAGATTTTCCTAAATATATCACTGCGAGCATCACTCTTAGCCACCAATAACTCTCTAAACTCACCCTGACCTATTAGGGCTATTTGCTTAAATTGGTCATAGTCTAAACCCAATATAGTTTCAATCTTTTCATTAACATCCCTAACACTTGAAACAATGTTACCATCTGGTAAATAAAGTTCAGCAAAGTGAGCGGAGTTTGATTCTTTGCCCCCTTCTTTACGAGCATAACTATGCGTTGGATTACGACGAATCGTAAACATATTACCCTGGTGTGTAAAACTCAACTTAACATACGTTTCATCATGGGGTCTTGCTAACTGAGAACGCACTGAATCAACACCACGATCATTACCACTTGTTTTACCAAATAACGCAAAGGTTAAGGCATCAAAAATCATTGTTTTACCAGAACCTGTTTCACCTGTTAAGAGAAACAATCCAGCATCACTAAACTGACTAAAGTCAATAACTGTTAAATCTTTATATGGTCCAAAAGCTTGGAGTTCTAATTTAATTGGTTTCATTAATATCCTCCATCAACTTTAATACAAAGTCTTTTTGCTCATCACTTAGATAAACATTATTTTGTCGTTTATAAAACTCATCAAACAACATTAATGGTGACATCTCATTTAGACTTTCATATGACAAACTATCTTGATTATCATAGGACATACGCATATTTTCAAATCTTATACTCATTAAATATGGAAACTTATAACGTAAGCGACTCAAAGCATCAACTATCTCATCTTCATCCAACAAAGTCACAAAAGTAAATGCTTCAAGATCGTATGAATCGTTGTTCAGGATATCATTAAAGAAACCTTCAATATGGACCATGTCTTGATTAGGAATAAGGTCAATAAAAGAATGTATATAGTCTTTTCCCTTTATATCAATCACTGAGATTGACTTATTATGATTCACTTCAGATTGTGAATACTTTAAGATTGAGCCTGCATAACGAATATTTTTCGAACCAATTGATTGCGGTCTATGGATATGACCTAAGGCTACATAATCAAAATCAACTAAGCAACTTGTATCAATATTATCAAGACCACCAACACTTACAATCTCTGAATCACTCTCTTCAGGTCTAATACCATTTGCTGTAAAGAACTGATGGGCTACTAGTATATTGAACTTGTTTTTATCTACATTTATTAAATCAATAATTTCTCTAAAAGCTAAGTTATAATTAGTTACTTTGCTATCTAGTGCCATACGCACATCAGAAGGTCGTAAAAACGGAATCATATACACATCGACATCATCACTTAAACTATGTTTAAATACTTTATCTTTAATATGTGACGCAATATAAAAACCAGAATCTTCAAGTATACCTGAGGCAAACGATAATCGCTCTTTAGAGTCGTGATTACCAGCGATAATATACACTTCAAGATTCAATTGCTTTAACTCATTTAAAAAGTCATCAAATAACTTAACAGCATCAGCACCTGGTACAGAGCGATCATATATATCGCCTGCCATAATTAAAGCTTTTGGTTTATGGTTCTTTATCTCTATTATTATTTTGCTTAGAATATCTTTTTGGGCTTCAATCATGTCAAACTCATTAACCCGCTTACCTAGGTGCAAATCCGCTATATGAAATATCTTCATTTGTATCAAATCTCCTTGGTATTAGCATATCATGAAAACGCTAAAAAATAGTATAATATCACGACTAAAAAACACCCATTTATCAAAATGAGTGTTTAACATAATTAATATTGTGGCATGCGCTTTCCAGTCTCAATATCACTTTGAATACTAAGCACTTCCTCTTTAACAAGACCATCACTAATCAACTTAAACATTTCAAGTCGCTCATTAGCAACTACTAATACTGCTTCAGTATTTTCAAGTGCTTCCGTCTTAATATCGACTTGCTTAAACCCGCCTAAACTTATGGCAACTTCATCCTTATTCCATATCATGGCATCTATCTGGTTTGAATGTAAACTCGAACCAAATTGCGTATAACTCATTGGAATTAACTTGACACTAATACCCTCTATAGCATTCAAAGTAAGAGTAGATTGGTCAATTGAATCATAATCAATCGCCACGCGCATCCCTGTCTCTATACCATTAAACTTAGGATCTCTAAGTACTAAAGTATGACCCTTTAAATAAGAGTGCTTACCGAAGTTTTTGGCTATCGTAATAGCATCGGGATTATATTCTTGATACTCAAGTGCAGCATATTTTGAAACCACCGCAAAGTCATAGCGTCCCATTCTTACCAACTCTATTCTTTTCTGTGCTCCACGCATATATCCCATATACACAGGAACATTAATTGATTTAGACATGGTTTCTATTATCCCTGTACTTAATCCTTCATAAATTTTGGTATAAGGTAATGGCATTACCCCAACAATAAAATCAATTCCTGCAAATTTCATTAGTAAATTATTATCCTTTGAATCTAAGAACGTACCTAATTTACCGCGTGAAGATAATTGAATCGCATTGGACTCTTTGAGTATATTTAAACTATTCTGTATGGTTCCTCTAGCCACATCAATGCGCTCTAAAAACTCACTAATAGTTAAAATACGGACTCCCTCATCCAATGAAATAAAATAATTTGCTAAATTTTGAGTAACAGTATAACTCTTTGAGTGAAGTAACTTCAAAATAACCCTCCTGTTAGATATCGTTTAGAAAAGATGTGCCAAATGATATCTTTGTATTAAAGTATTCAGCCACAGTCTGGCCTACATCAGCCATTGTATCACGAACTCCAATATTTTTACATTCATCTTTTTGGGTTCTGTCAATTAATAAAGGAACGCGTTCACGCGTATGTTTTG
>CAZEQW010000039.1:0-11083 GCA_964514505.1 uncultured Erysipelothrix sp.
TAGCACGGCCTGGCCCGTGTGAAGATAGTTCATTGCCGGGTAATTAGACTCCTAATGGAGTCTTTTTTTTACAAATATTAGCTAGTATTCTCAAAGAAACTGGGTAATAGACCACTAAATAGGGTATAATAACAAAGGTTACTCATTATTACAGGGGGAAACAGATGGAAACAATTGATTTAAAACTAGTCCTTGGTGGCTTTGGCCTTTTTATGATAGGTATGACATTACTAGGAGACAGTCTTAAAGAAACTGCAGGACCTAAAATTAAAGTATATATTGAAAAATACACAAGTAATATTTTTATGGCAATAATGGTTGGGATGGTGATCACCGCACTCATTCAATCAAGTTCGGCTGCTACCGTTATTTCAATCTCATTAGTAAGGGCAGGACTTATGTCCCTTGAACAAGCGATTGGAGTATCGATAGGAACCAATATTGGTACAACCGTAACATCAATCATAGTAGGTTTAAAGATAGATGGTTTTGGTTATTACTTTGTGTTTGCAGGAGCACTATTATATGTTTTTACTAATAGTAAGAAACTAAAGAACATTGGATATTTATTATTCTCATTTGGTATTACATTTGCGGGGTTAATGTTGATGGGTGATCAATTAGGATTACTCCAAAATTACCCACAGTTCATAGATTTTATTAATTTTATATCACAGTATAAATGGTTAGCATTTGCGGGTGGTATTTTAGCAACTGCTATAATAAACTCATCTAGTGCTTTTATAGCAATTGTTCAAAAACTATTTGGATCCGGTGTTATTGGTCTACCAGTTGTTATTTCAATGGTATTAGGATCTAACATTGGTACAACAGTTACCGCATATATCGCATCTCTTGGTGGTTCTGTTTCTACCAGAAGAGCATCCATATTCCACACAATTTTCAATTTAATTGGAGCTATAATTATAATGCTACTAATTACTCCATATACAGCTTTAGTTTCAAGTGTTTCTGTAGCTGTTGGTGGTAGTTCCGAATTTACAGTTGCGATTGCTCACTTTTTCTTTAACCTGATATTCGCTATATTAGTAATTCCATTTGTGCCAGCATTCATGAAACTACTAAAGGTTATTGTTCCAGGTGAAGATAGAGTATACGATACGGAGATTAAGACAGTATTTGATATCAATACAGTACAAGAGTTCCCTGAAGCAGCAATGGATATTGCTCGACAAGGAATCGAGGAAATGGGTCAGTTTGTATATAAGAGCATAAAACATACTGAAGCCTACTTTAAAGACGGTAATATTAGTGATTATGATAATGTTACTCATCTTGAAAATATTATTAATCAACTTGATACTAACTTAACTAATTACCTACTAGAAATTGCAAGAGCGTATCACAATCCAGGATTACATATTGATGACTATACTAAGAACTTAGAAATAGTTAAGAACTTAGAGCGCATTGGTGATTTGAACTTAAATTTAGTTGGCTTCTTTCATTTGATGAACGAGAATGGTGAAGAGTTTTCTTACTTTGCGAATGAGGAGTTACAGAAAATGATTGAAGGTCTATTAGAAATTTTAGATGAAACCCTTAATATATTCTTAACTCAAGATACAAGTTCCTTAGAGCAAGTATTTATACTAGAAGAAAAGTTAGATAACCAAGAATATATTTATCGTGGTAATCACTTTGAACGGTTGCGTGAGGGTATATGTTATACTCCGGTTGCCAGTTCAATCTACGTTGATATCTTATCTACTTTAGAACGTATGGCAGATCATTCTGTTAATGCGAGTCGCTTTGTGGATAATGTTACCAAGGTACATGAAACAAAAGAAATATATTAATTAAAGAAGTGGACTAAAATTGTCCTCTTCTTTTTGTATACTATAATCAAGAGGTGAAGGATATGATGAAAAATTACTCAGTAGTGGATTATGTTAATAGTGTCGGTGAAAGAGATGTTGAGAGTTTTATGTATAATGCTTCAAAGTCTTTTGAAAAGTTATTTGGAAGTGTAACCAATAATATAGAGATTGAGTTAGTATTTGAGTGTCAAAGGGATGCAATTGATATGTATCAAGAAATTAAGTTCAATTCAAGGTATAGATCGCTTTATACTGTTAGAAGTAGTGAAAATGGTATTTCATTATTGGTGAGTGGTAAAGACTGTCTTTTTGATTATATTGGGTCAGTTGAACCAAATCTTCTAACTCTAAGTAGAGACCTTGGTATTAGTTTCAAGGTAAACTATAGACAAGAGTTCTCTGGAACGGTGTTCACAGGAGATGTGATTGGTGGAGAACTGCTATCTAGACAATGTATAGTTAGTGTAAGCGATGTACTACCTGAACTAAGTTTAGGTTTGCTTAATAAGATAGGTAAAGATGCAAATGAACTTGATCTACTATTAACTAGAATAATTAAAGTTAAAGCAGAAACAATCCTTGGATAGGGATTGTTTTTCTTTATGTAGTTATATATCTAAATAGTGGTTTATGTGATAGAATTATAAAAGAAAGTGAGGGTGTTATGTCACGGATTAAAAATACGATTAAGCTACTTAACATCCTTTCTTTGCGCTCTGTTATAGGGATAAGTGATTTATCCGATATACTTGAGGTTGATCCTAGAACAGTTCGTAGAATGCGTGATGATCTATTGGATTTAGGATATGATATCGAATCAGTTCATGGACCAGGTGGGGGATTGAGACTTATAGGATCGTCTAAGTTGGCGATTAGTGATTTCAGTTCGGATGAACTTACTCATATAAGAAGTGGTCTCAATTTTCTTGGTTCTTTAGATGTTGGTACATTTGGGCATGAGTTTTATCAATCGATAGCTAAGTTAAATCACTATATGGATACAAGTAGGGATTACAAAGTAATTGATACTGCACTTTCTGTGCGTTTAAATGTTGATGGTGAGTTATATCAAAGATCGATTAATTTAATTGAAACTAGCATTAAGCATAGACAGCGTATTAAAATATCTTACGATAAGAATAGAAGAGAGAAGCGTGAGTATATATTTGAACCCTATGAGTTAATTATCGTTAATGGCTCTTGGTATGTTGCGGGTTATGATAGTTCAAATCGTCAGCTTAGTTTAAAAGTGTCACGTATTAAAAATATTGAAATATTGGATAAACACTTTAGATGGGATGAAGACTTTTCTAGGAATCAAGTTATAAATAATTTTGGTTTCAAAGTTAAGCCCATCAGGCTGTTGGTTAAAGTAAGTGACTTTGATTACCTAAGCGAGTATATATGGGGAAGTGATCAAGTTATTAGTTGGCTTGATGAGTATACCTATACATTAGAGGCTAATTTCCCTAGTAGACTTCTGGCTCAGGAGTTTATATTAAAAGGTGGAAGTCATATTGAAGTTATTAGTCCTGTAGAAATGCGAGATTGGATTATAGATGAGGGTACTAAGATATTGAAAAAGTACCAATAGGAGCATATATGAAATTTAGTTATAGTGGTATATTAGATAAAGTTAATAAGGAGAGGGTATACGACATGATAGTTATTGAGGGAGTAGTGGGAGTAGGTAAGAGTTCTTTAATGAGGATATTAGGTAAGGAAGGATATACTGAGTTTGAGGAGCCAGTTGTGAATAATCCAATTTTGGATAAATTTTATCATGATCGCGTTCGTTATTCTTTTCCTTTACAGGTATTCTTTTTAAATAAGAGATTTGAACATATTAAGAAAGCAAAGGATGTTGCCAATGCAGTAATGGACCGTAGTATTTACGGTGATGCTATTTTCGCACGTATGTTAAATATTAATGATGAAATGAGTGATGAGGAGTTCGGTATTTACTCTGAGTTACTTGAGAACATGTTGGAGCATGTACAGGCGCCTAAGTTGATGGTTTATCTTGAGATTGGTGTTGATGAAGCGATGCGTCGTATTCAAAAGCGTGGTCGTGATTATGAGTTAATTGTTGAACGTGATTACTGGCAAAAACTTAACGATGAGTATGAGACGTATTTTAGTGATTATAGTTTATCACCTATACTACGTATTAATGTTGATAACTTGGACTTCGAAAATGTTGAGGCAGATAGAAAATATGTAATGGACCTAATCAATGCTAAGTTAAGTGAGTTAGAGGATAAATAAATGAAATGGCTTGATACAGCGAGAGCTTATGTTAGAAAAGATGCGGCTGCGCGATCTGTATTTGAAGTCATCCTACTTTACCCAGGGTATCATGCTTTGGGTTTTTATCGTGTCGCCAATAAGTTGTATAGACTTAGATTATTTTTCCTGGCTCGTTTAATATCTAATATAGGTCGTTTCTTTACTGGAATCGAGATTCATCCTGGTGCAGTGATCGGAAGAAGGCTTGTGATTGATCATGGTATGGGTATTGTGATAGGAGAAACGTCTATCATCGGTGATGATGTGCTTATCTATCACGGAGTGACATTAGGAGCTCTTTCTAACGAGAAGAAGAGACGTCATCCTATTATAGGGGATAATGTTCTGATTGGTGCAAATGCCTCTATTTTAGGCGCTGTTAAGGTGGGAAATAATGCTAAGATTGGGGCACACGCATTGGTATTAAAGGATGTTGAAGCTAAGGAGATTGTCTTTGGGATTCCAGCAACTTGTTTTGATGTTGTAAACTGTAAGGAAGTTTAGGATTAAATATTTAGTGTGATACAATATTGATGATTAGAAATGGAGTTTAAGGATGAAACGCAAAATTATAGTGTTGTTGGCGGTAGTGGTTACTGCTTGGGCTGGGGTAGTTATAGCTACTAAAGAGGATGCAGTAGAAAAAAAACCTATCGTATTTGAAGAAGATCTAATAACTGAAGTAGATGTACTAACATTAGGGGATCTTTTATATCACCGTACATTTTTAAGAGATAGTTCTGAGAAAGCTTTCTATGAAGGTTTTAAGCATATGGATAAGTATTTCAAGTCAGCTGATATTGTAATTGGTAACTATGAAACTACAACTAATCCAAAACGTGAATATGCTGGATATCCTATGTTTAATACTCCTAATACAGCGATTAAGGCAATTGCTAAATCTGGCATCAATGTATTAAACACTAATAATAATCACAGTATTGATACAGGATTAGATGGAATAATTTCTACACTAAATAATATTAGAGATGAAGGTATTTTAACAGTTGGCACACAACTTCCTGGCGAATCTAAGCGTTTGGATATGAACTTAAAGGGTATTTCTGTAGGGATAGTATCTTATAGTTATGGTTATAATGGCTTGGAGGGTCGATTGACTAAGGATGAGTTGGATACTTACGTTAATAAGATCGATGAAGTAAAGATTGAGAAAAGTATAAAGGATAGTATAGACTATGGTAATGATTTTACTTTAGTCGTTATTCACTGGGGCAATGAGTATCAAGTTGAGCCAAACTCGTTTCAAAAGAATCTAGCCAAGAAGATGTCAGGTTGGGGTGCTGATGTTGTTATAGGGGGGCATCCTCATGTAATGCAGCCAACTGAAATGATAGATGATACATTCGTGATATATTCATTAGGTAATTATGTTTCAGACCAAAGACTGGAAACATTGGATAATATTGAAACAGAGCGTGGTGCTGTAATTGGCTTTACATTGGAGAAGAATCACTCTACTGGAGAAAAGAAGGTAACTAAGAAACATGCTATTCCAACATGGGTTTATAAACGTAAAGTTGGAAATTTGGTTTACTATGAAGTATTACCTGCACAAGACTTCTTGGATGGTAAGTTGAATGTGAGTTTAGGGGCGAATAATAGAGACCGAGTGGCTCTTACGCAATCAATTGTATCTAAGCGACTTGCACCTGGATTGGAGTAAAGAAGTTGAGATCCTAAATATTGGATCTCTTTTTATTGGAGCTTGGTTTTAATGGGTGCAAAAAATAGTGTTTAGTGCTAAAATTACTAGAGAAAGGAAGTGGATTATGAACCGATTTGATAAAGTGTATTTAGTTTTTGTGCTGTTTCTATCGGGCGCATTATTTGTTTCCTCTCGCTATGTGATTAAAAGTATTGATACACAACGTGCTGTTGCAGTTGTGTCTTATTTTGATAAAGAGATTGAGCGTATTGATATGAAAAATGAGGGACTACATACGATTAAAGGTGCTTTGGGTGATGTTGTTATTGAGATTAAAGAGGGAAGAATTCGAGTTGCGGATGAAATCTCTCCTAAAAATTATTGTCAGATTCAAGGGTGGATATCGCATACTAATACACCCATTATCTGTTTGCCTAATGGCATTAAGATTGAGTTGATCAATAATGTATATACAGATACGGATATTAATGTTAAATGAGAAATCGTAATAGAACAAAAAAACTAACTCTATTAACGATGTTGCTGGCGATGGCAATAGTGGTTAGTATGATTGAGTCACAAGTAGATGTTGGGGTTCCTGGGGCGCGTCTTGGTTTAGCCAATGCCTTGGGATTGATTGCTCTATCTCTCTTTGGTGTTAAGGAAATGTTAGTCCTTAATATGATGCGTGTATTAATTGTTGGTCTAATGCGTGGGACTTTATTAGGTATGGGTTTCTGGATTAGTTTCTTTGGAACCTTATTAGCAAGTATTGCAGCAATTGTTGCCAATAGAGCTAAGATATTTACACCAATCGGTATCAGTTTAGTTTCGGCTACTTTCCATAATATTGGTCAGGTTATGTTTGTGTCCGTTGTCACAAATGCTCCGATGTTATTCTTTACATATTTACCATTTATGTTGTTAATGGGTATACCTACGGGTATTGTAACAGGACATATTGTTAAAACGATAAATAATATTTTGAATTAGATGTTAAGGTGCTTAGTGTACCTTTTTTCTTTGTTTAAATTTCATGTGAAATTTTTATTCAAGTGAAACTAAGTTTAATGAAGTATTGTCATTTTTGTGGTATGATACTATCGTTGAGCGAAAAGTGTTTTGTGGTATTTTGGCACTACAAAGCAATCTATTAAAGAAGGAGGAAATATGAGTACAAAGAAGATTGAAGAAGCATATGGAGAGGTGGATTTAAATCTCCTAGCAGATCTTACTTTAACTAATGGTATCTCTGGTCATGAAGCGGATGTTGCGCGTGTATTTAGAGAGTATGTTGAAGATAGTGTTGATCGTATTGAATACGATAACCTTGGTTCAATTATTGCTGTTAAAGAAGGTAAAGAAAATGGGCCTAAACTTATGTTTGCAGGTCATATTGATGAGATTGGATTTTTAGTAAAAAGTATTGATGATAAAGGTTTTCTTAGGTTACATCCAGTTGGTGGTTGGTGGGCGCATGTTTTACCAGCACAACCAGTTGTAGTAATCACGCGTGCTAATAAAGCATATACAGGTGTAGTAGGTTCAAAAGCACCTCATGGTATGAAACCTGAAGTTCGTAATCGTGTTATGGATATTGCGGATCTATTTGTTGATTTGGGTGTTAACTCTAAAGAAGAAGTCACTGATATTTTAGGGATTCAAGTTGGGGACCAAGTGGTACCTAAGGCTGATTTCCAAGTTATGGCTAACCCTAACTATCTTATGTCTAAGGCGTGGGATAATAGAGCGGGTGCAGCTATAGTTGTTGATGTAATGCGTAATCTTAAGAATGTAGATATTGATGCAACTGTCTATGGTGTAGGAACGGTACAAGAGGAGGTTGGTCTTCGTGGTGCTAAGACAGCAGCACAATCAATTAATCCTGATGTAGCCATCTCACTTGATGTAACAATCGCTAATGATACACCTGGTTCAAATACTGGGGTTAAGATGGGTGTTGGTGTTACTTTAAGTGCAATGGATGGATCTGTAATTGGTCATAAAGGTCTATTGTATTATCTTCAGGACTTAGCACAGGAACTTGATCTTGAAACGCAAGTTGATATCTTAAGTGCTGGGGGAACTGATTCTGGAGAGATTCATAAGGCACACGATGGTGCTATAACGTTAACGGTGTCTATCCCTGCTCGTTATATTCACTCTCATCTTGGTTTAATTCATAGAAAAGACTATGTAGATACTGTTACATTATTAACTGAGTTTACAAAGCGTCTTAATAACGATGTATATGAGGCACTAACGAATACAAAACGTCTAAAAGGAATGTGATGATATGATAAAAGAAACTATTTTAATTGAAAAACCAATTAATGAAGTATGGGACTATATTGTGATGGAACTAGCGAAGAGTTTTCACTGTTCTCCGTCTCAATTAGAAGGGAAAGTTGTGGAAACAACAGCAGAATCTTTTAGAGGTAAGGTTACGATAAAGCAATCGATATCGACTGTTCGTCCGATGGAGTATATTGAAATTATCTCCGAAAATAAAGATACATTGGCTCGTAAGATTTATGAGTTTGTTGAAGATGAGTTAGGTACTCATTTAACATCAGGTGAAACAGGAGAGGGTAAAAAGAGTATCTTGCGTACTTGGAATTATAAATTACTTTCATTACCTATCTTGCGTAATTCATCTAAGAAGAAACTTAGATATGGTCTAATGTACATAAAGGATACCTTAGAAGGTAATCTTAAAGTTGAAGAAGAGGAGAATGTGTAATGTTTTATATTCAATCGCCGATGAAGCGTGATTTTTTTGTTGATGAGTTGGACGGAAAAACAATCAACGACGTAACTTATAAGCATGAAAAGACGGAGGGCATGAAAGTCTATTTCTCTTATGAAGGAGATGTTAGTCTTGATGAGGCGGCAGCAAACGCCAAGGCTCACCTTAAAACTACTAGCTACGGTCAATCACTTTACTATCTTGTGATGCCGGTTAAATAATTGAAACACCTTCTGGTGTTTTTTTTATATGTTATAATAGATTATATTGGAGGATATTATGTTTAGGAAGATTAGTGTAGTTATTTTAGTTATATTTTTAGTTGGATGCTCTAGTAGTACTCCTGAAGAGGAGTTTGTCCCAAATGGGAAACATCCAGTTGTTAAGATGGAAATGGAAGATGGTGGTGTAATTGAGATTGAACTTTATCCTGAAGTTGCACCAAACACTGCAAATAATTTTATTTCGTTAGTTCAAGATGATTTCTACGATGGTTTAATCTTCCACCGTGTTATTCCTGGATTTATGATTCAAGGTGGTGATCCAAAGGGTAATGGTACTGGTGGACCTGGATATAGTATCCCTGGTGAGTTTAGTAATAATGGATTCGTGAATGATATGATGCACGAACGAGGTGTTATCTCAATGGCGCGATCAAATAACCCAGATAGTGCCGGTTCTCAGTTCTTCATTATGCATCAAGATTATCCATCATTAGATAATGAGTATGCTGCTTTTGGTAAAGTAATTAGTGGTATTGAAGTTGTTGATCAGATAGTGATGGTAGAGCGAACAGGTGGAGATATGCCACTTATACCGCAAGTCATTAAATCAATGACTGTTGATTTAAGAGGTTATAACGTAGGTAGAGTTAAGAAGTCATAGTAAAAGTAAAAGGAACCAAGTTAATTCTTGGTTCCTTTGCTTTTAACCTAATGCAACATCTAGTATCATCATGATTGTAAATCCAATCATAAATCCTATTGTAGCTAAATCGGTATCTATATGTGATCCTACTCTTGCTTCAGGTATGAGTTCTTCAACTACAACATAAATCATAGCACCAGCAGCAAATGCAAGGGCAAATGGTAGGGCTGGTTCCAGGTATACTACGGCTATAGCTCCTAATACCCCTGATATCGGTTCTACAATACCGGAGGCTTGTCCATATAGAAATGATTTCCAGCGAGACATTCCTTCTCTTCGTAAGGGAACTGATACAGCTGCACCCTCCGGGAAGTTTTGAAGTCCAATCCCAATAGCTAGAGCAATAGCACCTCCAATGGTTGCTGTGCCAATGCCTTTATTTATTGCTCCAAAGGCGACCCCAACAGCCAAACCCTCAGGGATATTATGCAGTGTGATTGCTAATACTAATAAGACACTGCGTTGCCAACTTGTCTTTATACCTTCTGCTTCCTTTTCCCCGGGATGAAGGTGTGGTAATAATCTATCAGCAGCAAATAAGAATGCGCCTCCTGCTAGAAAACCAATAGCAGCGACTAACCAAGTTGTATATCCTAAGTTAGCGGCTAATTCAATTCCAGGTGCTAGTAGGGACCAAAAACTTGCGGCCACCATAACTCCTGAGGCAAAGCCTAACATTGTGTTTAATACCCGTTTATTTATTTCTTTAAAAAAGAAAACAACGGAAGATCCAATAGCGGTCATACCCCATGTAAATAGAGTAGCTAATAATGCTAATAATACGGGATCTTGCTTAACTAACCAATTCAAATATTTCACTCCTATCTCTCTTGTCTATTATAGCCTATTTAGGGCTTTATTACACGGTAATGACCAATTATATCTAAGTTACTCAATCTGTTCTCTTCGTAGCGTAATTGGCCTTTAAATGCATGGTGAATGATGAATGGAACTCCACTCTTATTTCTCTTGTCAGAAATAATCGCGATGTGTTTCTTGGTTGTAACAATATCACCTGGTTGCCATTGATCGATCTCATTTATATCTAGTGTTAATGAAGTCCAGTTGTTTTTAAAGTATATGTCTAAGTTTCGTACACGCCTAAAGTCGATGTTCTTATCGATCACTTCATCCTTATATAGAGAAGGATGATTTACTCTATCTATATATACAAGCTCCATTAAGTCATAACCTGCATTTAACATTCCCATTGCTACAACATCAGTACAAACGCCATAGCCATCATCTGGATAACCAGTAGCATAGTATTTACTTAAGTATTTTGGCTTGGTTTTAATATAATCTTTTGATCCTATTAGAATATCCGTAAGATCATCTATGCCATCCATATCATAATCTATATCGCTTTTAATTACGTCTATATTAAAATATGAACTGGAATAACTTTTTGGGTTAAAGTAAATGATGAAAAAAACTGTGATTGATATTAGAACTAAACTTATTATGATTACAAGTTTCTTCATAATGTCCTCGTTTCCTTTAGGTTAAAAAAGTATTATTTATATGTGTATATTGTATAATGAGAGTTTATAAAAGTAAATGAAAAAAAACCTTCGAAAAATCGAAGGTTTAAGTTATCTTTACTGGAGC
>CAZEQW010000040.1:0-1581 GCA_964514505.1 uncultured Erysipelothrix sp.
AGAGGGGAACCTTTTGGGGTTATTCCTACGTTATTGACGCATGCTGAGTTTGTTACTAAGTTGACGGCTGTTTGTATGGTTTGTGGGTCTCCTGCCACGCGTACACAGCGTTTAGTAAATGGTGAGCCGGCTAGTTATCATGACCCAATTATCATGGTTGGTGCTAGTGAATCGTATGAGGCACGATGTCGTCATCATCATACTGTGTTTGATAAACCGGGTTTAAGTAAAGGGAGTGAGTAGTAATGATGGAACAATCAATGCGTGATCGTTTAATTACGATTGATAATCGTGATAAGGAAATTAATGAAATGATGATGGACCCTAGTATTGTAGGGGACCGTCGTAGTATGGCTCGTTTAGGTAAAGAAAAGGTGTCTCATGAGAAGACAGTTGATACTTACCATAAGTATTTAGAGGTTGAAAACTTTTATAATCAAGCTCTTGAAATGATGGAGAGTGGCGATGCTGAATTAATGGAAATGGCAGAAATGGAAATTGCAGAACGTGAACCTGTTATGCAAGAGTTGTTGGCAGAGTTAGAAGTTCTGTTAATACCAAAAGATCCATCTGATAATCATGATGCTATTGTTGAGATAAGAGGAGCTGCTGGAGGTGATGAGGGTAACTTGTTTGCAGGGGATTTATACCGTATGTATACTCGTTATGCTGAAAGCTTAGGGTATAAGGTTTCAGTTTTAGAAACGCGTGAATCTGAAGCAGGAGGTTATTCTTTAATTTCATTTGAAGTAAAGGGAGAGGAACCATATCGTCATTTTAAGTTTGAGTCTGGAGCTCATCGTGTTCAACGTGTTCCTAAGACAGAAACGCAGGGTCGTATTCATACCTCTACTGCAACAGTTTTAGTGTTGGCAGACGTTGAAGAAGATGAAATTGAGATTGATCCAAATGATCTTACAATTGAAACTCATAGAGCAACAGGAGCAGGTGGCCAGCACGTTAATAAGACAGATTCAGCTGTTAGAATTACGCATACTCCAACGGGAATTAGTGTAAACTGTCAGGATGGTCGATCTCAACATGATAATAAAGATAAAGCGATGCGTTTAATTAGAGCGCGTATCTTTGAGGAAATGGAGAGACGTCGCGATGAAGCAGCAAGTAAGGAACGTTTGAGTAAAGTAGGAGGCGGAGATCGTAGTGAGAAGATCCGTACTTATAATTATCCACAGAATAGAGTGAGTGATCATCGTATTGGTCTTACACTACAGAAGTTAGATATTATAATGGAAGGTAAGTTGGATGAAATCGTTGATGCTCTATTAGTTCAGGAACAAAAGGAAATATTGGAGCAAGGTTTATGATTCTAAGGGATGTTCTAAAGGAACATACAAAAGCGTGCGAAGAGGCTGGCGTGTACAGTGGTTTTGCGCGTTTTCTTATGTTGGAGATGTTGAGAGAGAAAGATTTGGATATGTTTCTTCTAATGGATGAAGAAATTGATGACAATCTTTTAGTTGAGTATGAAAATAATATGGAACGCGTACGAAATCATGAGCCTGTTGGTTATGTATTGGGATATGAGTGGTTCTATGGTTATAAGATAAAGGTTAATGAAGC
>CAZEQW010000040.1:1681-11016 GCA_964514505.1 uncultured Erysipelothrix sp.
GGTGATATGTTGAAGCCTTTAATTGAGCGTAATCTTAAGTTTGATATTATTGTTTGTAATCCTCCATATATTAAAAATACGGAACATATTGGTAGATCGGTGTTGGAGAATGAACCGCATATTGCATTGTTTGGTGGTGATGATGGTTTGTTCTTTTATCGAATATTCTTAGAAGATGTTCATAAGGTATTGAATGAAGGTGGAATGTTTGCTTTTGAGATTGGCTTTGATATCGGAGAAGCTGTAGTTAATTTAGTTAAGGATTTCTTTCCTGATGCTGATATCGAGCTTAAGCAAGATATGAATAAGTTAGACCGTATGGTCTTTGTGAGGGTGTAGTATGAATACTGTAATTTATAGTAGAGATGATGTTGATGAGATAGTTGGGGTATTAAAAAATGGGGGCATGGTCGCCATTCCGACAGATACTGTCTATGGTTTGGCTATATCAAGTAAAGAAGAGCGTTTGTATTCTAAATTAAAGAATACAAAGGGTCGCCCAGATTCTAAGCCATTTCCTTTAATGGTTTCTAATCTTGAGCAATTGGAAGATTTAGTTGAACTAAATGATGTACAGCGTTATTTAGTTAAAACTTTTATGCCTGGTCCTGTGACTTTTATCTTTAGAAAGAAAGAGGGAGTCTTCCCTTACATTGGGAACACTTTGGGTATTAGAATGGCGGATGATGCTTGGGTAATCTCTTTACTGGATAGAGTAGGGGCGGTGTGGTTGCCTTCTGCTAATCTTTCGGGGGAGAAAACAGGTGTGTCCTCAGATGAGGTGTTATTACAACTAACTGGATTAATAGATGGAGTTGTGGCGGGTGAATCTTTAAATAAGACTTCGTCAAGTGTCTTTGATATTAGTGGAGATGGTGTAGTTGAACTGCGCAAGGGTGTTGTTTCTCTTGAAGAAATCATGAAAGAGTATAACAAGTGTGTGTAAAAAGGTGTATAATCAAATATAAGTGAGGAGGGTTTTTGGATGAAAGATTTAGCAATTAAACAGGCGATTGAACTTGAAGAAGTGCGTCAGTTAGAGCATATTGAGTTAATTGCATCGGAGAATTATGTTTCTGAGGATGTGTATGAGGCTGTTGGTTCTGTTCTTACTAATAAATATGCGGAAGGTTATCCTGGTAAGCGTTACTATGGAGGCTGTGAGTATGTTGATGTTGTTGAGAATTTAGCAATTGATCGCTTAAAGGAACTTTTTGGGGCTGAGCATGCAAATGTGCAACCTCATAGTGGATCACAAGCTAATATGGCTGTGTATTTAACAATCCTTGACCATGGTGATGTTGTCTTGGGGATGGATTTAAATGCTGGGGGTCACTTGACTCATGGGCATCAACTAAATTTCTCGGGTATTAATTATACGTTCTTTGGTTATGGGGTTGATCCTGTAACTGAGATGATTGATTATAATGAAGTATTGCGTATGGCCAAGCAAGTTCAGCCTAAGTTAATCGTGGCTGGGGCTAGTGCTTACGCGCGTACTATTGATTTTGCGAAGTTTAGAGAAATTGCTGATGAAGTGGGTGCGTATCTAATGGTTGATATGGCTCACATAGCTGGACCTATTGCTGCAGGTCTTCATCCGTCTCCTGTTCCTTATGCTGATTTTGTGACGAGTACTACTCACAAGACACTAAGGGGTCCTCGTGGTGGTATTATTCTTTGTAAGCAAGAGTTTGCGAAGAAGATTGATCGAAGTGTATTCCCTGGTGTTCAAGGGGGACCACTGATGCATGTTATTGCTGGTAAAGCAGTGAGTTTTTATGAAGCACTTAAACCTGAGTTTAAGGTGTATCAAGAAAATGTGTTGAAGAATATTAAGGCTTTGAGTAGTGAGTTAAAAGGACTTGGGTATCGTATTGTAAGTGGTGGAACTGATAATCATTTGTTGTTGGTTGATGTTAAGAATTCACTTGATATTACAGGTGCTCATGCAGAGTTAATTTTGGGCAAAGTTGGTATTACCGTTAATAAGAATGCGATTCCGTTTGATAAGGAAAGACCGTTTGTAACAAGTGGTATTAGACTGGGTAGTCCTGCTATGACAAGTCGTGGCTTTGATGAGGATGCGTTTCGTAAGGTAGCGCATTGGATTCATCGTGCTTTATCTAATCATGAAGATGAAGTGGTATTGAGTGAAATAGAAGCGGAAGTTAAGTCTTTTACAAGGCAATTTCCAGTAAGAGGAGAAAAAGAGTAATGGTAACTGTATTGAATCATCCTTTAATTACGCATAAGATTACACAAATGCGTAAAGAGGAAACTAAAACTAAGAATTTCCGTCAGAATCTTGATGAGGTTGCTGGCTTAATGGCATATGAGATTACGCGTGATATTAAGTTATCACCAGTCAGAATTCAAACGCCTGTTGAAGCGTGTGATACATATGAACTAACTAAGGATATTGTATTAGTTCCAATATTGCGTGCTGGTCTTGGTATGGTTGATGGTATTTTGAGTTTAATTCCAACGGCTAAAGTTGGTCATATTGGTGTGTATCGTGATGAAGAAACTTTATTGCCACATGAGTATTTTGCGAAGTTCCCTGAGAATCTAGCGGAAGCGGAAGTTATGGTGTTGGATCCAATGTTAGCTACTGGTGGTTCTGCTGATGCAGCTATTGAAATGGTTAAGGCACGTGGCGCTAAGTCTATTAAATTAGTTTGTATTGTTGCGGCTCCAGAAGGTGTTGAGTTAATTAGAAAGAATCATCCTGATGTTGATATTTACTTGGGTGCTCTTGATGAGAAATTAAATGAGCATGGATATATTGTTCCAGGTCTTGGTGATGCTGGAGATAGAATCTTCGGTACGAAGTAGTTTGGAAGAGTTTAATCATATTGATTAGACTCTTTTTGTTATAATAGAGTTAGTTGAGGTAGATATTATGAGAAAATATTCGATTGAGTTATTAAACCTAATGAAGTCTAAAGCATATCGCAGCAACGTGGATGGTTTGGACGTTTTAACTAAGCCTGTACCTGATAAGGGTGGTGTTGGAGTTATGGACCCTAGGGTGTTTAAGGAGTCAAGAGGGGCTTTATTTACACAATATATGGTACCTTCCATCTATCCTAAGTTTATGGATAAGGTAATGGGTACAGTTAGTAAGTTAGCTACTACTAAAGCCAGTGATGCTATTCATAATAGTCCAGTGGTTAGAAAAGTCGTTAAGTTGAGTGGTTTGTCTATGAATATTTATATGCCAACTACTATTATTGAGAATATTCCAATCTTTTATTTTGTGCATGGTGGAGGATATTGGTCAGGCAGCACAGGTGTGATTGAGGATGCTATGATGTTATTAGTTAGTACTTACAATGTAGTGGTTTTTTCACTAGATTACAGATTAGCACCAGAATATCCCGTCCCAATCGGCCATTTAGACTGTAAAATGGGGTTAGATTGGGTGTTTGAGAATGCTCATTTGTATCAAGGGGATGTGGATAAGTTGTTTGTAGGTGGTGATAGTGCTGGAGGTAATATTGCGATCTACTTAAGCGAGGATGAAAGAGTAAAGGGACAGGTACTGTTATATCCTAGTGTAACTTGGGGTAATAGTTCTTTATTTGATATAAGTAAGTATGAGATAAGTAAAAGTGAAGAGCGGGTTATTAAAGCTTCAATTAATGCTTTTAAGAAGTCCTTGGATTTAATGATTAAGGTAGTCGCTAGCGATCATGCGCTATTGTCACCACTTTATAGTGATATTAAGCGTCAACTCCCAACTTTTATGGCACTTGGTTCTTTTGATGTTCTAAAGTTTGAGGGACTTGCATATGCCTCTAAGTTAGCTGATGTTAGTGTAGTTATGTATGAAGGTGTGGGTCATGCTTTTATAGATAAAGTGGGTGTTTTACCACAAAGTGAAGATTGTGTTTATGAAATAGGCGAGTTTATTTTAAATGTATTGAATCGTCAGTGATATTGTTGTGAAAATGAACTTGATATGTGGAAAAATTTGGGTGTTTAGTGTATTATATCAAGTGAGCATAAATAATTATGTATGATGGCTATTGCTATTGGTAATGGGAATTAAGGGTGATATAATGATTTGGATTAGAATAGGTGTTCATCTGGTGTCGTTTGTGTTTTCTTTCTATCTCTTAATGGGATTGGATCTAACGCGATTTGTGCGTAAGGGACATGAAAATAAGACGCAGTTGCTTTATATATTCTTAGCAATGGCGCTGGGCTATTTAGTGGCTCAGTTTGTATTAAACTTATCAGTTAGTTTTTAAGTTAGAAGGAGAATTAAATGTTTAATAAATCAGTTGGAATTGACTTGGGAACGGCAAACGTTCTTATTTATATTAAAGGAGAAGGAGTTGTACTTGATGAACCTTCTGTTGTTTCTATCGATGCGCACACTAAAAAGTGTTTAGCAGTAGGTATGGAAGCAAAGATGATGTTAGGTCGTACTCCGGGTCGTATTATTGCGGTTAGACCAATGAAAGATGGTGTGATTGCGGATTTTGAGATTACTGAAATGATGTTAGATTTCTTTATCAAGAAATTAAAGATTAAAGGAATGTTCTCTAGACCAAATATCTTAATCTGTTGTCCAAGTAACATTACCTCTGTAGAGCGTAATGCGATTAGTGATGCAGCTTATAGAATTGGTGCGAAACATGTGTTTATTGAAGAAGAGCCTAAGGTAGCAGCAATTGGTGCTAAATTAGATATCTCTCAACCAACGGGTTCAATGGTGTTGGACATAGGTGGAGGAACAACGGATGTTGCTATTCTATCTTTAGGTGATATCGTCACAAGTACTTCATTAAAAGTCGCGGGTACTAAGTTGGATGCTGATATTATTAAGTACGTTAAAGAAACGTATAAGTTATTAATTGGTGATCGTACAGCTGAAGATATCAAGGTTCAAATTGGTACAGCTTATATGGAGCCTGGCTCAGAGGACTTGAGTATGGAAGTAAGTGGTCGTGACTTAGTTACGGGACTTCCAAATACTATTACTATTAAAGCTTCTGAAACTGAAGGTGCAATGCGTGATAGCTTAAAGGATATTGTTAGAGCATGTCGCAGTGTTCTTGAACAAACTCCTCCTGAGTTAAGTGCAGATATTATTGTTCGTGGTATTGTACTTACAGGTGGTGGTGCTTTATTACGTGGTATTGATCGTTTGATTTCTGAGGAATTAAATACTCCGGTATATGTAGCGGAAAATGCTCTGACATGTGTTGCTGAGGGAACAGGAATCATGTTAGAAAACTTAGATTATATGTTATAGAAACTAGCTTCGGCTAGTTTTTCTTTTAGGAACTTTCACTTAGGTGACATACCTTTAATCAAGGGGGGGTCACTTTGAGTGTGGTAGATGAGAACTGGTTCTTGCAGGAAGAAGATCTTTTGATAGAAAACTATTTAAGTGAGTACAATATATTTATGCATAGTTTGCCTGAGTTTCTTAGGCGAAAAGAATGCGTAAGTGGCATAAATAGAGTTCGAAGATTAAAGCATAGATCATCCAGTGAACTTAATATTGAGGTTGTTCCTGGAGATGTATGTTACATCGACTACGGACAGGTCTATATTAATGAGGCAGGTTATCAACACTTTGGGTTAGTAATATCGGAGTTTAATGATAAGTTATTTGTAGTGCCCATGACATCTAATAAGGAGATGTTAAAGAGGTCTAGTGGACCAAATAGGCGTAGGCACCTCTATAATATCGGTCGGGTGATGGGTCTAAATCGTCCGTCTGTCTTGTTTCTAAATGATTGTAAGTATATAAATTCTTCTAGAATTATATCTGTTAATGCTCATATCTGTCCTGATTCTGATATGTTTGCGGAGATATCTTCGCTTCTCAAAAGCAATCTATTTCCCTGAAAACCTGAACTGCTAATGCAGTTCTTTTTTATTTTTGTGTTAAAATAGTATTGGTGATTAATGTGAAAGAAACATGGGTGGTAGGAGTATCAGGTGGTCCTGATTCAATGGCTTTACTGCATTATATGCAGCAAAGTGGTTTTGAGGTGGTCATTGCTCATGTTAATTACAAAAAAAGAGAAAGTAGCTTGCGGGACCAACTTATTGTTGAAGCATATGCAAAAAAACATAATTTAATATATGAAGTTAAGTATTATGATAGTGATGATGTGGGTAACTTTCAAAAGTTAGCTCGTGAGTTTAGATATGATTTTTACAAAGAGTTAGTAAGTAAGTATAGGGCTAAAGGCGTGGCTTTGGGTCATCATCGTAATGATGATGTAGAAACTTACTATATGCAAAAGAAGAGTAATAAAAATGTAATGCCTGGTATGTTGGATGAAATTATAATTGATAGTCTATTCGTATGGCGTCCGCTTTTGGATAAAACAAAGGATGATTTGATTACATATTGTACTGATAATGGGGTTGAGTATGGTATAGATGAAAGTAATTATGAGCTTAAATATACGCGTAATAAAGTCCGTGATTATTTAACGAGTAACGATTTGTACGATAGTTTATATGATGAGTTATTAGTTAAAAGAAGTGAGTATATTGAGTATGTGGATAACTTAGTAGTATTATCTAACCCGTTCTATATAAAAGATTATAAAAAGTTTGAGGCTAATGAACGTGTAGATATGTTACGCAAGTGGCTAAATAGAAAGGGTTTAGGGTTTCATTTTTCTAATATATATATGCAAGATCTTGATGCTTATATTTTAAAAGGTAAGAGTCAAATTCCCATGGGTGAATATACTTTAAGTATCAGTTATGGTGAAGTGATGTTACATGGTGATTTATCGTTTTCTTATAGTTTTGAGAAGATCGAGTATGTTGAAAATGAGCATTTTAAGTTAAGTAAAAGTGGGGAAGTAATTGAAGGAGTTACGCTGTCTGAAAGTGATTTTCCTATTGTAATTCGTTCCTTCAAAAAAGGTGATAAAATAGCTCTTCGTTATGGAACCAAGGGTGTAAATAGATTTTTTGTGGATAGAAAAATTCCCATTCATTCTCGTAAGGCTTGGGTTGTAGTTGAAAATAATGTGAAAGATGTCGTGTTTGTTATGAAAATTGGGTGTGATGTCTATCATTACTCTAACAATCCGAGTGTTTTTGTGATAAAATAATTGATGTTGTAGGAGGATTACGTATGCATCGTGATGTTAAAGAAATACTAATTAGTGAAGAAGAAATTGAAGCAAAATGTAAGGAATTAGGAGCTATAATAACAAAGGCCTATAAGGACTATGAGAATCCACCAGTATTGGTGGCTTTATTAAAGGGTTCTGTCCCATTTATGGCTGCGCTTATTAAGCATATTGA
The DNA here is from genome assembly GCA_964514505.1 of uncultured Erysipelothrix sp. GTDB lineage: Bacteria > Bacillota_I > Bacilli_A > Erysipelotrichales > Erysipelotrichaceae > Erysipelothrix. The sequence continues at coordinate 8,981 of CAZEQW010000040.1, forward strand.
TTTGGATATTGAGTATGATTTTATGGATGTTTCTAGTTATGAAGGAACAACATCTACACGTGACATTAGAATCTTAAAGGACTTAGATCGCTCTATCAAAAATGTTGATATTCTTTTAGTAGAAGATATTGTTGATACGGGTCATACAATTAAGGAAACAATTCGTATTCTTAAGAGTAAGGGTGCTAATGAATGTAAGATTGTTACTTTATTAGATAAGCCATCTCGTCGTGAAGTTGATATTACCGCAGATTTTATTGGATTTGAAATTCCAAATGAGTTTGTAATTGGATTTGGTTTGGATTTTAATGAGAAGTATCGTAATCTGCCTTATATTGGTGTCTTAAAAAATGAAATGTATGAATAAGGAGAGAACAATTTGAAAAAAAATAATAAGAACATAATTCTTCCTCTGTTGATGTTGCTGTTCATGAGTGTGACGATGATGAACTTAATGTCATCGCAAGCGGCTCAGCCAGTAAGCATTAAGGAGTTTGAAGAAATCGTTGAGAAATACCCAATGAGTAAGACTGTAATGTCTCCAAAAGGTAATGTAATTAATATTAAAGGTGTTTATACCTATAATGACCGTAATATTAGTTATGAAGTGCGTTATCCACAGAGTGATGCATTGGTTGATAGTTTAACTGAAGTACTAACCAATAAAGATAAAGCGCTTCAGGTAGAAGATCCGTTCCAATCTAATGTGTTTATGGATGTTATTTTACCAATGGTTCCTTATGTGTTATTACTTGGGTTTGGTTTCTATATGTTAACTAAGTCTTCTGGTGGTAACAATAAGGCATTTGACTTTGGTAAGTCTCGTGCGAAAGTTCAAGGGAATGTTAAAGTTCGCTTTGACGATGTTGCCGGGGCTGAAGAAGAAAAAGAAGAAATGAAAGAGTTAATCGACTATCTTAAAACGCCGAAGCGCTTTGAGAAGATGGGAGCTCGTATACCAAAGGGTATGCTTTTAGTGGGACCTCCGGGTACTGGTAAGACATTATTAGCGCGTGCTGCTGCGGGTGAAGCTGATGTTCCGTTCTACTCAATCTCTGGATCTGATTTTGTTGAGATGTTTGTAGGGGTTGGAGCGAGTCGTGTTCGTGATATGTTTAAGAAGGCTAAGGCTACAGCACCATGTATTATCTTCATTGATGAGATTGATGCAGTAGGTCGTCAGCGTGGAGCTGGTTTAGGTGGTGGTCACGATGAACGTGAGCAAACACTTAACCAATTATTAGTTGAAATGGATGGAATTGATGAAAATGCTGGTATCGTAGTTATCGCGGCAACTAACCGTGATGATGTACTTGACCCTGCTCTTCTTCGTCCAGGTCGTTTCGATAGAAAGGTTACAGTAGCATTACCTGATGTGAAGGGTCGTGAAGCGATCCTTAAAGTACATGCTCGTAATAAGAAGTTAGCTGCAGATGCTAGTTTACATAACTTAGCGCGTAGAACTCCAGGGTTCTCTGGGGCTGACCTTGAAAACGTATTAAATGAGGCTGCTATCTTGGCAGTTCGTGAGAATAAGGATGAGATTGAAATGCATCATATGGATGAAGCAATTGATAGAGTAATTGCTGGTCCTGCTAAGAAATCTCGTAAGTACTCTGAAAAAGAAAAATATATGGTGGCAGTTCATGAAGTTGGACATACTATTATTGGTCTTAAGTTAGAGAGTGCTAATATGGTTCAGAAGGTTACAATTATACCTCGTGGTGATGCAGGCGGTTATAACTTAATGACACCTCGTGAAGAAACATTCACACAGTCTAGATCTGATTTAATTGGAACTATTACTGGATACTTAGGTGGTCGTGTTGCTGAAGAGATCGTCTTTGATGAAATCTCAACAGGAGCGTTTGGGGATATCCAATCAGCTACTAAGATTGCTAGAGCCATGGTTACTGTCTATGGTATGAGTAACTTAGGTCCTATTCAATATGATAGTCCACAAGGTTCTGTGTTCTTAGGTCGTGACTATACGGCTGAGCGTAATCACTCCGGGGAGATTGCCTTTGAAATTGATA
>CAZEQW010000041.1:0-7603 GCA_964514505.1 uncultured Erysipelothrix sp.
TATCTTGATCATTTTCTTCCACATGCACTCCTCCAATTAATCTATATAATAGAATCTAATAAACACACTGTCAATACTTTTAACTAAAACTTCACATTAACATCAGCTATCTCTTCTGATGAAAACTCCAACATTCCCCTACGGTTTATATCAACTGATCCCGCAAATAAAGAACCCGGAAAGGTTTGAACCCTTTGCAAAAAGCGCGAAACATTAGAATTATACAACCGACGCGCCGCCTGCAAATGCTCCTCTGTATCTACCACACCTTCTTGTAATCTAAGGAAAACTGAATCAGCTTTCAAATCAGGGTAGGACTCAGCCAAAACATTAAACCTAGCAAACTCACCTTCTATTACAGAAGCTGCCTCCTCTTTTTCCTCAAGAGAGAGACCATTACGCAAATCAATCGCCGCAACTAAAGTTTCCTTTTCATGCTTCGCATAACCCTTAGCCACTTCAAATAGCTTAGTTAAAACAGAATAACGCTTCGCTAAAGCCACATCAATATTCGCAAACGCCTCATCCATCTTAATATTCAAACGCTGAATATCATTATAGACTGACACAAACGAAGCAATTAGAACTATTATAATAATAAAAATAACATAAATCATAAAGATTCCTTTCTACTCCTGATCAAAATAATCAAGATAACTCATTACCTTCAACATCACTGACTTAATCATATCAACATACATCGGATCATCATTTCTTGTGAATAGCTTAGGTTCAAGCAACGACTTATTTGAGTAAATTGCTACATGAATTTCATTTTCATTTTGATAGAATGAAACATCATCCTTATGAATACTCATAAAATCTAAAATCTTAGGAGGTGTTAAAATATAGAACGCTTCCTGAGGTACACTTGCGAATACCCGATACTCCTTATTAAAAGCCTCACTCTCAGTATATACTCTCTCAAGATTCTTATCTTTAGAAAATAATCCACCTTGCGGATTAGAATGGTATAACTGCTTATCAATCACATACAAACGACCATTAATACCCCGTTTAGGCTTCAACACTAACCACTGACCCCTAAAGTACACAGTAGTATGAGAGTTTCCTTCACTATCAGTAGTCGTGTCAGCTATATAAACATCAGAGTATTCAAACTCAACTCCATTATGTCTCCCTCTAATATAATCACTACTTCTAAAATCCCCACCATTTTTCACAAGTTTAGTGTCCCTAATACGGTTACGATCAAAACCTTTTGCATAATCATAATACACATCATCAAACATTTCATTAACGACCGGTGTTACTATCTCCTGTTTAAATGCTTTTGACTTTTGGGACTGGATAATACTAATTACAATAACACTCACAAAAATTAAGAAAAACAATCCAAAGATAAAACCCATTATGACACCTCCGATTTATTTAGTTAATTATATCATGTAACATATAATAAAACGCAGTAAAAAGTAAACTACTCAAACTTAACTAACCTACCAATAGTATGAGGTGTAAATTACTCAATCATTTTACTTTACACACTTAATAAAAAACTACACTCAACATAAGTATCTTCTTTACCTATCCATCAAAAGACTTCAACGCCTCACTCATATTAACCCTATCAGCACGACGGGTCAGTAACATATTAATAAACACTGATACACCTACTGTAATTAAGAACGCATACAGATAATACTGAGGTAATAACTCATAATTAAACATCAACATATCAATCTCAGCACTTGTTACTACATAATAATGCAACGCTTTACCAAACCCAAAGCCAATAATTGATGCCATAAGTGTAAGCATTATATTCTCGCGAAGCACATATGTCATTAACTCCTTCTTATTAAAACCAAGAACTTTAAGTGTCGCTAACTCCTTTTGACGCTCACTCATGTTCATCGTAATTAAATTACTTAATACCAATACCTCAAGTGCGATACCAGCCAATAAGACTACATAAATTACAATATCAAAGTTTTTCATCATATCAACATACGTTTTAGTCATATCATCCAAAAACTGTATTGAATATACATTATCAGACTGCAGTATATTCTCACTAATCAATTCATGATTACTTTCATTAGTCAAAAACATAGCCGCATTAGACTTACTCTCTATACCAGAGAGTCTCTCTAGATTCGATTGCGATGTATAAATAGCATGACCTGTATAATTCTCAGTAATATGATCAATAGACATCTTGACATTACGATCCTTAACTAAAACACTAATTTCATCACCAACACCCACGCCTAGAACTTTAGCTAGTTTCTCCGTAATCACTAAGTCATCTTTTTTAATCTCAAACAAAGTATTACTCTTTCTAGGTTTAAGGCGGACAAAGGTTTGAATGTTCTCCAGATCCTCAGAAGCATATAAGCTAAGTTCAATACCCTGTGCTTTAGCTGCTTCAATTTGAAGAAAATTCATTTCACTAAAATATTGTGTATCAAAGTCTTTAGTATCATAAGTTACAATACCATCATATAAATAAATATCATTAAACTGCATTCCAATGATAGAGTAGATTGAATGCTTAATCCCAAACCCAACAATTAATAAGCCGGTTGTTCCACCAATACCCATCAAAGTCATTAAAAAACGAGTCTTATTTCTAAATAGATTTCTAAAACTCACCTTGTATAAGAACGACAAACGCTTCCAAAAGAAACCAATACGTTCCAGGAAGATACGCTGCCCATTAGACGGAGCCAATGGACGCATTAACTCGGCAGCTCTTAAACTCGAAATCTTCATACTCTTATAAAAGGTAATCACAACAGATGTCATAAAACTAAACAACAAAGGCACAACCGCATAAGACACTACAATTCCCCCCACCATTTCAGGGGTCGCATACATTAATCGATAAGCATCGTATATTATATTAGGAATAAAATAGAAACCAAGATATAACCCTAACATTGCTCCAATAAACCAAGACAAGAAACTAAATAACACAAACTTCATCGAGATTCTAAGATTTGAGTAACCCAATGCCTTGTACACGCCAATCTCAGTTCTATTCTCATCAATTAAACGTGTTATCGTACTAAGAGTAACTAAGATAGAAACACCAAAGAAGATGATAGGAAATACTTTACCAATACCTTCTATCCTATTTGAATCATTATAAAACTCCTGATACCCAATAATTACATCCTTACGTGTTTGCATAATTAAAGTACCACGATCAGCATCTTCAATCTTTTGAAATCCTTCATCGATCTTTAACTGAGCATCCTCAAACTCCTTAGCCGCAATAACTCTATTCTTTGCGAGAAGTTCAACATTCTTCTCATATTCTACTTCACCCCGACGATACGCCTTAATACCCTTATCCAAGGCAGTATATCCTTTATTAAACTCCCTAGTACCCTCTTCAATACGACCTTCAATATATTCAATTAAACGTTCAATTATCTTAGGACCCTGTTCACCTAAATCAACACCAGTATCCAATAACGATTTCAACATATCCAACTGCTCATTCAAAGGATTAATAGTGGACTCATAATTATCCTTGGCTTTGGCTAAACGTTCCTCTAAAGTGCCGCTAACACGCCTTTGTGCTAACTCATCCAACCCCTCTTCCAATTGATCTTTAGCATTATCCAATTGGATACGAGCATCAGCTAACTGTTTATCAGCCTTTTCAAACTCACGCTCTGCTTTAATCTTCTCATTGTCTAAAGTAACTTGAGCTTCCTGTAACTTCAACACATCCTTTAATACAGCTCTTTCAAAACGATTCTCAATTAAAGTAGCTTCATTCTCTTTAATGATTGCTTCAAAGTCATCATCAGCTTCCATAACTCTTATATTAGTAAAAAGAACTTCATCCATATTAGAAGGAATACCCTTAACATACATAAAGCCACTCACAGTACCAACACCTAATCTAGAATGGCCTCTTTCTAAGTTCATATAAAGATTAGATTTAACCAACCCAACAACTTCAACCTCTGCACTACCAAATACATCAGTCTTAGATACCTTAATTACATCACCAATCTCAATACCATAGTGCTCCATAACTAAATTATCTAAAGCAGCTTCCAAATCATTTTCTGGTAAGCGCCCTTCCACAACTGTTAAATCTTGTAGTGTTACATCATTATAATCATAAACACGCAAGATACTATCAAAACTACCGCTGCGCGCATACATATCGTCATCAAAACTACCGACTACACTTCCACCCACTAACTCTTGAATCTCATCAACCATTTCCTGATCAATACCTAAAGTATGAATCAAACGATAATCCAATGCCATGCTTGATTTCATATAGGCATCACCAGTAGCGCGCATATCATAACCCGTTACCGCAATCCCCACATAAAAGCCCACTCCTAACATAGTTATGAGTGTAAGGGCTATAAATTGAAACGAACGCTTCTTAATTTCCCGTAGCAGATCCTTTACCATTGAATCTCATCAACTTCCTTTATATCCTGATTCACAATATCACTCTCAACACGACCGTTCTTAATCTCAATAATTCGATCAGCCATGTTCGTGATAGCTTTATTATGCGTAATCACAACTACAGTCATTCCATAAGTACGACTACAATCTTGTAAAACCTTAAGAATCGTCTTACCGGTTTCAGTATCAAGTGCCCCTGTTGGTTCATCACACAATAACAACTTAGGATTTTTCGCAATCGCACGCGCAATCGCAACCCGCTGCTGCTCACCACCTGATAATTGAGCCGGGAAATTATCCAAACGATCACCCAGTTCAACTTGCTCAAGGATTTCAACAGGATTCTTTGCTTCCTTACGAATTTGTGTAGCCAACTCAACATTCTCCAACGCAGTCAAATTAGATATAAGATTATATGATTGAAACACAAAGCCCACTTCATCACGACGATATAATGTCAATTCCTTATCAGTTAGTCCACTAATACGCTTACCATCTAAATACACTTCACCAGATGTTGGGACATCCATACCACCAAGAATATTCATAACTGTAGTCTTCCCCGCACCAGATGGACCTACGATAACAGTAAAACTACCTTCATCTAACTCAAAACTAACGCCATCAGCGGCCTTAATAACCAAATCACCCATAATATACTGACGATGTATATCGTCTACCTTAATAAAGCTCATCTATAATTCCCTCTACTTCCTTCATCAACATATCAAACTCATTGTCAACCAAACCTTCAATCACACGTTCTAATAAGACTCCTAATATCTCACCACGCATCTTACTATCAACATCTAACTGACTACCTTTAATATCCAAATCACTAATAAATAAAACTGGTTTCTCAATCTCAATTTTTTCAATATAAGAATCAAATATATTACACTTATCAACTTGATAATATGCTAAGTCACTTTTAGCTAAATTATCAGCACGCTTCAATATAACGATATCCTTCATAAAATCTAAACCATATTCACTAACTTTCTTCTTAAACGCAATATAATTAGTATCTATACTCATATCATGATGCTCAATTAGATTAAGCATCCACTCTCTTCTAGTTTTAGGAATCTCCCAGTCATTAAAATATACACGTGCCAACTTCGCCCCCGCATATGCATGGTTAGGATAACTACCTCGACCATCTTTCATAACTTGAGTACTTAATTTACCTAAATCATGAAATAGACCTACTAACTTTAAGTCTAATGTACTTAAGTTGCTCATCACAAGAAGCGTATGCTCATATAGAGAATACTTATGATAAGGATTGCGTTGATTAAAATATACTGACTTTCCAATATCAGGAATAAGTGTCCCCAATAGCCATGGCTCATCAATAACTAACTCCACAAAATAAGGTGCCATAATTAACTTAAAGAACTCATCACGCCAAGTTCGATTACTATATAAGCCTAATTTACTATAATTAGAGACACAACTACTTAATGTACTTGGTTCTATCTCAAAACCCAATTGAGCTTTAAATCGCATCAACCGCAACATCCTCAAATAGTCTTCATTAAACTTAACATCAGGATCCCCAATACACCGCAAGACCCCTTGTTTTAAATCCCTTAAACCATCCACATAATCAATCAAACCTGACTTAGGATGATACATTAAACCATTTATAGTAAAATCACGACGCATTATATCTTCTTTAGCACTACATTCAAAAGTTATAAACGATGGACGTCTATGATCAATATAACTATCTTCTTTTCTAAAACGAGTAATCTCAATATTATAATTATCTATTCTAAAAGAAAGCGCACCTAGCGCCTCATTCTTAGTTAACTTATATGTTTTAAACACTTCCATTAAAATATCCATATTAGCATTTGTGCTAATATCAACATCAAATGTCTCACGATTCAAAATAGCATCCCGAACACAGCCACCCACATAAAAAGCCTCATAGCCTAAATCACTAAGAGTTAGAACAATTTGGTCTAATTTAGAAGGGAATTGAATCATTTTATCACCTACATATATTATAGCATTATATAACTTTTATAGACATAATAAAAAGACACACCTATTTAGATGCGTCTTTGCGTAAACTATAAGCAATAATACTGCCGGCTACTCCAACATTTAACGATTCAAAATTACTCGTTTCAATATGAAGTGTTTCATCACTAATAGCCAATACTTCAGCACTTACACCGCTACCTTCACTACCTAATACAATAGCTATATTGCGATTTGAATCAAGGTTAGATAACGTCGACTCTTTGTTTTCAACGTGTGTACTAATAACAACTACCCCAATAGACTTTAAATAATCAACAAACTCCATTATATTACCTTGAATAACAGGAACATGAAAGATAGATCCTTGGGTTGAACGAATAGTTTTATCACTAAATATATCAGCACTATCATTAGATACAAGTACAGCATCAAAACCAAAACTATAAGCACTACGAATTAGAGTACCCACATTACCTGGGTCTTGCACTTTATCCAAAACTAAAAAACGACTTCCAGGTTTAAGTTCATACTTAGGTTTACTAATTATTCCAAATAAACTACTGCCTGATTTAGTTAACGATATTTTCTTAGCAACACTATCACTAATCAATACATCTGCTATTTCAGTACCCATAGTTTTTTGAAGAATATTTGCTCTTTTAGCTTCCCCTACTAAATGATGACCTTCCACAAGAAGAATATCGGATTCATCCCGATACTTCTTCTTTGAAAGTTTCATTAACTCCTTAATGAAAGGATCATTATGAGTATTAATTATCTTCATAATGCTCCATCACACTATGACATCTATCACATAACTCATCTTCATGAACATGATCAACAATATTCCAACAACGAGGACATGTAGGACCATTAGCCACTTCAACAGCCAACTCAAAGCCCATAACATCTTCCAGAGTATCTTCAACTAAAGTAACTTTAGAAACAATGAACCACTGTGCTAAAGCACTACCTAAGTATTTTTCAACTAACACTTTATCATCAGCACTCAAGTGCATTAACACATGCGCTTCTAATGCCTTACCAATTTCCTTAGCAGCACGCTTCTCTTCAAGAGCTTTAAACACCGCTTCACGCAGTTCAAACAAGCGTTCAAAATCAGCAACTTCATCAGCACTTAAGAAGTCTTCTCTTGTTTCTTCAAACTTAGTTAAGTGAATACTTTCTTCAT
>CAZEQW010000041.1:7703-10779 GCA_964514505.1 uncultured Erysipelothrix sp.
CCTTCAAGGTTCCCATGCATAAAGCGCATAGTATTACGTACTTTACGATAACTTTCAGATACTTGCTTCAGTACATTATCACTAAATGGAGCATCACTTTGATAGTCAACACTACCAACCCACAGACGAAGAATATCCGCACCTAATGTATTAAAGATATCACGAGGACTCTTAGCTTTACCACTAGATTTACTCATCTTCTGACCATTGTCATGCATAATAAATCCATGTGTTAATACATTCTTATAGGGCGCTTTATTATATGCCGCTGTAGAGATAATCAAAGAGCTGTTGAACCAACCGCGATACTGATCTGATCCTTCTAGATACAAATCAACTGGCAGCGGTGTTTCATCATGATTTAAAGCTGCAGTATGAGATGAACCAGAGTCAAACCACACATCCATGATATCCATTTCTTTCTTAAATAAACCATTAGGAGACGCTTCATTAGTATAGCCTTCTGGTAATAAATCAATCGCTTCACGTTCAAACCAAATATTTGAACCATGCTCAGCTACTAACTCAATCACATGACTAAATACTTCTTCTTCCATGATAGGATTACCATCTTCAGTATAAATGATTGGAATTGGAACACCCCAAACACGCTGTCTAGAGATAGTCCAATCACCACGAGATTCAATCATATTATACATACGACGCTTACCCCATGCTGGAATCCAATTAATTTCATTCTCAACTTCTTCTAATACACGTTCTCTAACTTGATCAATAGACGCAAACCATTGGGTAGTAGCACGATAGATAACAGGCTTCTTAGTTCTCCAGTCATGAGCATAGGAGTGAGTAATAAATCCTAAACGAAGAAGCGCTCCTTCTTCCTCTAAACGTTGCGTAACTACTTTATTAGCTGCTTCAAAGTATAAACCACTAAACTCACCGGTTACATCCGTTAGATGACCTAAATCATCTACAGGAGAAATAGGAGAGATTCCATACTTCTTACCAACTTCAAAGTCTTCAATACCATGGTCAGGAGCCGTATGAACACATCCCGTTCCCGCTTCAGCGGTAACATGGTCCCCTAATAAGATAGGAGATAAACGATCATATAAAGGATGCTGAGTTGTGATACCCTCTAGCGCACTACCTTTAAATTCTTTCAATACTTCAACATCTTCTAATTCCAATGTTTCAACAACATTTTCCATTAACTCTTTAAGTAATACCATATTACCTTTAGATGTAGATACTAAAACATAGTCCATATCACCATTAACACTAATCGCTAAGTTAGCAGGAATAGTCCAAGGTGTGGTGGTCCAAATAACAAAATAATCATTTTCATCTAAAACACCCTTACCATCAACAACTTTAAACCTTACATAGATTTCCGGGTCACGACGATCTTGGTATTCAATCTCAGCTTCAGCTAAAGCAGACTCACTAGATGGAGACCAATAAACAGGACGCAAGCCCTTGTAGATCATACCCTTAAGTGCCATATCCGCAAAAATACGTAATTGCTTAGCTTCATAATCTTTATTTAATGTAAGATAGGGATTATCATAATCCGCTACAGTTCCTAAGTCTTTAAAGTCCTGAGTTTGAAGTGCCACTTGATCACGAGCATACGCTTCACATAACTTTCTAAACTCACTAGGAGACATACTCTTACGATCGACACCTTGACGTTGCAACTGCACCTCAATTGGCAATCCGTGAGTATCCCATCCTGGACGATACGGTACTTTATACCCCATCATAAAACGAGATCTAACCACAAAGTCCTTTAAAGACTTGTTTAATGCATGCCCTAAGTGAATATTACCATTAGCATACGGAGGTCCATCATGAAACCCAAAAACTTTAGCACCCTCACGTGCTTCAAGCATCTTATTATAGAGTTTCATTTCCTCCCACTTCGACTGAATAACGGGTTCTTTCTTACTGAGATTACCACGCATCTCAAATTCTGTTTTTGGTAATAACAGAGTATCTTTATAATTTACTGACATATGTCCTCCTTAAAAATGTAAAAGAACGCCCTTAACAAAGGACGTTCTCACGCGGTACCACCTTAATTCACAATCCAAAAGATTATGCACTTCATAAGTTATAACGCACTCAACCGGATGTCTTACTATAATTTCAGATCATCAACTCCCACGTGATATCACAAACACTAATGCTTTGGTTTCACCAACCCCAAAGTCTCTACTTCATCAGTCTATTTGCGATGTGTCGTGTTCATCGTTTAATAAGATTAAGCTTGGTGCTTCAGGAAGGGATAACCCCTCAAGAATATGCTCCAACGCTTTTAATTTAATACCTAAACTGCTCTTTAACTCACGAGACTCATTAGATATACGAGCAATCTCTATCAACACTTGACGTGCTGAAGATAAAGACTCCCGAACGATAATATCTGCATTAGCATACGCAGTCTTAATGATTTCATTAGACTCCATAAGCGCAATACGTGATACTTCATCACTAACCTTCTCACGAGCGTTCATTTCAACTAATAACTGTTCATACTTACGATCAGCATGGTCCAGTTCACTTAGTAAAGAATCAACTTGCTTCTTTAGGGTTTCATTTTGTACTACTAGATCACTAAGTTGTGCTTCAATATGACTTGAAACATCTTCAACCCCAGTTGGTTTTGTCTGTTTTGCTTTTTTAGCAAACATGCTTCACTAATCCTCGAAATCTTCGATACTCATACTAATGTCACCCTCAACCCCAATGCTATGAGGAACACAAAGAATAACATCATGACCTATTTTCTTAATAGATCCATTTAAAGCAAAGACAACACCAGTTAAAAAATCAATAGTTCTCTGCGCATAGTCACGTTGCAAACGGTGCAAGTTAACAACTGCCGCTTGGCCATGCATTAAATGAGTTGCAACTTCATCTGATTCTTCAAATGAACGCGGCTCAAATAAAACCATTTGCGCATCAGAAGGAACTGAAACCTTAGGTCTTTTTGCACTTTCGTAACTACTCAAAGCTTCAACTTCCTTGTCATTATCAAACACAAGATAATTCTCATCATCTTCAATGGGATTCAAAATGTTCTTAAACTTATCTTTTAAACTCATAA
>CAZEQW010000042.1:0-10690 GCA_964514505.1 uncultured Erysipelothrix sp.
AACTTTTTCAATACTTTCATCATCTTCATCAATACTAACAGCCATTGCATAGAGACCACCAACAAAATCAACAATCTCCAAATCCCCAACGTTCTCTTGTTGAAGATCATCATCAATAGCACAAATCATTTCACCAGAATTATCACTATGAACTAAAGTAAAATCCAAGCAATCAAATATTATCGGCTTGAATGAACTAAAATGGCTCCAAAGTTTAAACATATAACCACCATTACTAAAGACTTCCTCCCAAGTATGATGACCCGAACTTAAGCCCCTAAACGAAGGAACCCTAACTACCATAACATCCGGAACTTTCTTGTCTAACTTATCCGTAATCTCAATAAGACGATTTACACTTGAAGGCTTAGCAGTATAGTCAACATTACTAATTTGCATTTCAATCTCCTTTGCTTTACTGTACAATTGCTTAACTTCCTGATTACTAGAGAAATTAACTGACTCAAAGTCCTTAATAAAATCAAGAACTATTATCTTAAGTTCATGAAGAAGCGCCACTTCCTCATCAATACTATCTACCTTCTTACCCAACACTTCTAAAATCGTTTCTCACCCAGATGTACTAAAGATACGCTTAATATCTTTAATACTCATATTTAGATTGCTAAGTATAAGAATCTGTTCAATTCTTTTAATAGCTTCAGCATCATAAAGACGATAACTAACATCAGATTTCCTAACACTACTCAACTGCTCCATATCCTCATAATACCTTAACGTCCTAGCACTAACTTGATACTGATTCGATACATCTCTAATCTTGGTTAATTCACTCATGCGATTAACTCCTTTCAATTGTTACTGCAAGTATAAACGCTTATCCCAAGGGAAAGGTCAAGGGAATATTTAAAAATATTTAAATAACTAGTTAATAAAGCAAACCTAAGCATATTTTAATTAATGTATGTGACATAAAACGATACTTTCACAAAAGAACCCCCTTTAATAACACAGATCACTTAAGAAATGATGAGAATCTAAACCATAAACACAATACTCCAAATATTATTTAATTTGCTTATTTTAAATCCTATGTTTAAACATTCATTAAAAAGAAAAAGTGTTAGCCACTAATGGACTAACACTCTTAGATTAATCTTGACCGTTCAACTTAAGAACTTTCATCAACTCAACAATAGGTAATGGTAGTAATACCAATACAATGATTACTTCCCAATGGAAAACACTTAATGGTACCAAACTAAAGATATCTCTTAGGGCAGGAATACCAAGTACTGCAATCATCATAACGGCATTAACAATCGTACCCAATACTAAGAATTTATTCTTAAAGAAAGTTTTGAACACACTATGGTGAGGTGAATGAATATTATAAGAATGCGTTAACTGAGACAATGCTAATACTGTAAAGGCCATTGTTTGACCAAGTTCAACACTACCACTCTTATTCCATAATAATCCAGCACCAAACATATAAGCAATCAACGTTAATGTACCAACCATAATCCCTTGATAAGCAATTCTCCATAGAGCTGACTTACTCAATAACCCTTCTGATAAGTCAGGCTTACGAGTCATAATGTCCTCTTCAGCAGGATCAATACCAAGAGCTAAAGCAGGAAGTGAGTCTGTAACTAAGTTAACCCATAGAATATGAATTGGCAACAACGGCTGACCTAAACCAAATAGAACCGCCACCAACAACGTCAATAACTCACCAACATTACATGATAATAAGTAACTAACAGCCTTAAGAATATTATCCTTAATACGACGACCCTCACCTACTGCAGTAACTACAGTCGCAAAGTTATCATCAGTAAGAATCATATCAGCAGCGCCCTTAGCTACCTCTGTACCAACAATACCCATGGCAGCACCAATATCAGCCTTCTTAAGAGCAGGTGCATCATTAACTCCATCACCTGTCATCGCCACGATATGACCATGACCCTTCCAAGCTGTAATAATACGCATCTTATCCTCAGGAGAAACACGAGCATAAACCCCTATATCCTGAACTTGTTCAAATAACTCATCATCACTCATTAAATCAAGATCATGACCTGTAACAACACGATGATCCTCAAGTAAACCAATCTCTCTAGCAATTGCTTCAGCTGTAATAGCATGGTCCCCTGTAATCATAACTGTACGAATACCAGCCGCTTTACATGTAGCTACCGCTTCAATTACCTCAGGACGAGGAGGGTCAATCATCCCCACTAAACCAACAAACGTTAGATTAGCTTCAACACTAGCATCACCATCAGCAGGATTCTCATCTAAATCACGTGTCGCAATAGCTAACACACGAAGCGCACGTTTACCCATATCAGCATTAGCGGCTTGAATCATTTTAATATCATCTTCAGTAATAGCACGAACTGTACCATCTAAATTAATTTGCGTAGCGATAGCTAATACCTCATCAACACCACCCTTTGTAATAGCAGTAATACCATTACTTAGGGTATGAACAGTAGTCATACGCTTACGACCAGAGTCAAATGGAACCTCATTAATACGCAATGTATCATTCAATAGCGCCTGCGTGTCCAATCCAATATTTTGAGCCCACTCAGATAGAGCAGTTTCAGTTGGATCTCCAACCCACACACCATCAATAAATCTAGAGTCATTACACAATAGAGCATATAGCGCCAACGCATCACGAGCTGCTTCATTATTATTATTCCAGTATTCAACAACTGTCATTTTATTTTGCGTCAAAGTACCTGTCTTATCCGAACAAATTACCGATGCACTTCCTAATGTTTCAACAGAAGGCAATGTACGAATAATTGCATTACGCTCAACTAAACGAGAAACACCCATTGCTAATACAATAGTAGAGATTGCAGGTAAACCTTCAGGAATAACCGCAACCGCTAAAGAAACAGCTGTCATAAATGCATCCATTGGATCAGCATTATCTTTAAAGATTGCTAATAAAAAGATAAGTCCACAAGCAACTAAAGCAAAATAACCTAACTTCTTACCTAAATCATCTAACTGACGTTGAAGAGGCGTTTGCTCATTACCAGTAGATTGAAGCATTTTGGCAATCTTACCAACTTCAGTAGACATACCAACAGCCACAACAACACCAGTACCACGACCATAAGTAACCATACCAGAAGAATAAGCCATATTACGACGATCCCCTAGTACATCATCTTCTTTACCAACATAACTAGAAGACTTCTCAACTGGAAGCGATTCCCCTGTTAAAGAAGCTTCCTGAATTTTTAAACTACTACTCTTAACTAAGCGGATATCAGCCGATACTAAATCACCCGCTTCAAGAATAAGCAAATCACCCACAACAATTTCACTGGAAGGAATTGAAACTTCCTTACCATCACGAATTACCTTAGAAAAGGGACTTGCCATCTCTTGCAGAGCCTTCAAAGACTCCTCTGCCTTGTTTTCTTGAATAAATCCAATAACAGCGTTCAAAATAACAATTGCAATAATAATAACTGCCTCAATCCGATCACCCAAGAAGTAACTAATAATAGCCGCTCCAATTAATACCATAATCATGGCATCCTTAAACTGATCCAAGAAACGAGCCAACTTACTACGCGTTGCCCCTTCCTCTAGCCTATTTTCACCATTCACTTCACGAGACTTAATAACCTCAGCTTCAGACAAACCCGTTGCAACATTAAAGGTTTTACTAACTGTATCTAAGTCATCTGTATACCATTTATGATCCATATTTTCCTCCTATGATCAGGGATAAGGTAATAAAAAGACCCCATCCAATTTTAAAAAAATTGAACAAAGTCTCGAATTTTAATACGAATTCCGGACTCAACTAAGAATCGTGCTGACGAAATATCGCTCCTAAAATAGGTTTCTACTCCCTTTTATTCATATGAATAATATCAAACCTACAACCATAAGTCAAAGTAATTAACCAAACTTAACAAACCTACATATCAGCAAACTGAGAATTATACAAATCCGCATAGAAACCATCCGCAGCGATTAGTGCATCATGATTCCCTTTCTCAATAATATTACCATCCTTAACAACTAAAATAACATCTGCATTTCTAATCGTAGATAAACGGTGCGCAATCACAAAACTCGTACGCCCCTTCATCAACTTAGCCATCGCTTCCTGAATCATCGCATCAAGTCTAGTATCAACAGAACTTGTAGCTTCATCCAAAATAAGAATCTTAGGATCACTTAATAAAGCACGCGCAATGGTAAGTAACTGCTTCTCACCATTTGAGATATTAGAAGCATCTTCATTAATATACATATTATAGCCATCGGGCAAAGTTCTAATAAAGTGATGAACGTTCGCTTCCTTAGATACTTCAATAATTTCAGCCATCGTCGCATTTTTCTTGCCATAGGCAATATTATCACGAATTCGACCACTAAATAACCAAGTGTCCTGTAAAACCATACCAAAGTTAGAACGCAAATCATCACGCGACATATCACGTATATCAACACCATCAATCTTAATAGCACCACTATCAACATCATAGAAACGCATTAATAAATTAATAATGGTTGTCTTACCAGCACCTGTAGGTCCAACGATCGCAACCATTTGACCAGGTTTAATATCAACACTCAAATCTTTTAAAACCGGTGTAGCATTATAACCAAAATCAACATTCTCAAATGTTACTGCGCCCTTATAGTCTTCAATAACTAAAGGTGTTTCAGCATCAGCAACTTCCTCTTCTTCATCAAGAAACTCAAACACACGACCCATCGCCGCATAAGAAGATTGAAGTACAGCTGTTAACTGCGTCATTTGCGATAACGGCTGATTCACTTGCCAAATATAACGAATAAATGCCTGTAGTGCACCAATAGTCAGCACACCTGCCATAACGTTATTAGCACCCATGAAAATAACAATCGCAATTGCACCATACGTCAGCAATGAAACAACAGGACCCAACAGACCAGAGATAAAACTCGACTTAAATCCAACATTCGTTAAATCAGTTGCTGCTTTACTTAAGTCCTCAAACGCTTCATTCTGATAGTTATATAACTTAATCTCATTAAATCCACTAAACTTCTCTTGAACAACACCATTCAATACCGCCAAAGATTCCTGAACTTCATCAAATAGAACTTGCGACTTACCAACTACAAACTTAGATGCAATCAGTGAAAGCGGCACAATACTAACTCCAACTAGAGCCATCTTAACATCCAATATAAACATCATAGATATTGAGATGACCAACATAAGCACCGCTTGAATAATAGGCGCAAACGATTGTTGAAGCGCATTAGAGATTGTTTCAACATCCGTAGAAATACGACTCATCAAATCACCAGTACTATGAGAATCAAAATATCGAATTGGAATACGCGTCATCTTCTCCTTAACCGCCATACGAAGATCATACGTAGCTGATTGAATGGCATCCGAGAGCAAATACTGCAACGCCAAACGCGTCGTTGTATTTACCACATAAATCACAAACAACCAAACCAACAGATTATAAATAACATCAAAATGCAAACTACTTTGCGTACCATTTTGTATTGCTGTAACATCCGCCAATAGCTGCGTAGTCACAAAACCTTCAACCAATGGTGCCAGGGCAATCATAACGATTGTAATTACCAACAAACCAATTGATATAAATAACTTACTCTTATAGGGCTTCAAAAACTCCCATAGTCTCTTATATATATTAAGCATATGCAGCCATCTCCTCTTCACTTAACTGTGAGGCAGCGATCTCTCTATACACTTCACACGTCTTAATTAACTCACTATTCTTACCAATACCAACAACTTCACCCTCATTAAGTACTACAATCATATCCGCATCAGCAATCGAAGAAATACGTTGCGCAACCACAAATACAATTGAATCCTGAGTAACAGACTTCAAATTCTTGCGAATCTGAGCATCCGTTTTAAAGTCCAAAGCAGAGAAACTATCATCAAACACATAAATATCAGGTTTGCGAACCATCGCACGAGCAATACTCATACGCTGTTTTTGACCCCCAGATAGATTAGATCCACCTTCACTTAAGTACGCTTCATAGCCATCAGGACGAGATTCAATGAAGCCCTTAGCCGCAGAAACCTCCGCACTCGCTACTAACTCCTCATATAAAGCATCCTTTTTACCATAACGAATATTACTCGCTATCGTTCCACTAAATAAATTAGCTTTCTGAGGAATAAATCCAAAATGATCACGAAGAGCATACAAATCATACTCCCTAACATCCACACCATTAACCAATACCGCTCCACGACTCACATCATAAAAACGAACCATTAGGTTAATCAAAGTACTCTTACCACTACCAGTAGAACCAATGAACGCAACAGTTTGACCCTTCGTAGCTTTAAAACTAATATCAGTAAGAACATTAGCCTCACCATCAGGATAATTAAATGTCACATTCCGAAACTCAACTGAGATCTCATTATCTCCTTGATAAATACCATTCTCAGGATTTTGAATACTAGGAACCATATCTAATACTTCACTAATACGATCCGCACTAACTTTAGCACGTGGATACATAACAAACATATATGAAAACAACATCAACGCGAATAATCCATGGAATTGATACTCCAAGAACGATACTAGCGACCCAACTTGCAAATCACCAACATTGATCATTGAAGATGCTACTACGAACACCACCAAAACAACCATATGCAAAATGAAGAAAAACAACGGCTCAACACGCGTCATTAATCTAAACAACTTCTTTGACACATCAGCATATAATTTATTTATCTTACCAAAGCGGACTGTCTCATTCTCATCTTGCCTAAACGCACGGATAACACGAGAACCGGTAATATTCTCACGCGTAATTCTATTTAAAGAATCCAAATTTTCCTGTTGCTGAGTACTTAAACTATTTGATTTCTTTCCAATAACATAGATAGTAAATATAATAAATGGAATACCCAGTAAGTTAATCATCGCCAAAGTAAGATTAGACTTAAAAATTAAAAAGAAACTAGACACAATCATAATTGGTCCAATCATTCCCAGTCTAAGCATCATCGTCACAAACAATTGTAACTGAAACGCATCATTAGTAACACGAGTAATCATTGATGATATACCTAATTCATTATACTCCTTATGCGAAAGCTCTTGAGTCTTCTGAAACATATCATTTCGCATATCCAGTGTCATATTATTCGCAATACGAGATGAAGTATAACTCATCAACACGCTACCCAAACCACCAATAACGGCCAAAACACCCAAAATAATCCCCTGATTTTTTAAGAATTCACTATCATTTAACATTATTCCCTTATCAATCATGGCACCAGTAATTGTTGGTATACCCAACTCAACTGCCACAAAAGAAAAGACGGCCAATAAGTTCAAAAACAACAAGAACTTATGCCTCTTCATATAATCATATATAAGTCTCATTTTTACACCTCTCTTTATAACACTATGATATAATAAACTATAAGGTTACATTATAGTCAAGGAGAAGCCCCCAATATGCAAGAAAAACTAACAACAGGAGCCTTTGCGAAGCTCGTAGGAGTCCCAAAGCACGTACTATTCTATTACGACGAGATTAACTTATTCAAACCAGCCATCATCGATAATAACAACTATCGTTACTACTCATACAACCAATATTACTTTTTCAATGTAATTAGACTCCTAAAAAACCTAGGTATGCCTCTAAAAGAGATTAAAAACTACCTCGACAACAAAAGTCCGCATGAGCTGCGAAAAATAATATCAACCCAAAAGAACACCATTGAACAAGAAATTAGAAAACTAACCCAAGCATATATTTTTATGGATTACACCCTAAGTATCATGGACTTCTTTCAAGAAAACCCCCTCAATACCCCTTTCCTTATTTATATGGAAGAAGAGGACCTCTTCGCATCTGACTTAGTTGACGATACTTCACTATCAAGTTTCGTCCAAGACTACGCCAACTTCACCAAAGTAAATAACATTGAGTTTAGTAACTATGTTGGTTTAATTATTCCACAAGAGGCAGTAAAAAAAGGCAATATCAAAAACTATACCAACCACTTTATCACTCACTTATTTAAAGAAATACTAGAAACAAACCTCGTTAAGCCAAAAGGCAAGTATCTAACATACTTACATACCGGATCATTTGATAAAATACAAGATTCCTATAACAGATTACTTACATACGCTGTGGAAAAGAACATAGAATTAACAGGCCCATTCTATGAACTAACCCTAAAACAAGAAATAATGACAGAAAATGAAGAGGACTTCATTACCCAAATCAGTATTCTCACTAAATAATCAATATAAGTCTAATACAAACCACTCATTATATGGTATACTTTTCCATAAGGTTAGGAGGTCAAAAATGACACAAACACTTTATTTAAGCGGCAACACAGCCGTAATCAACTTCAATCAAGGGTTTCCAAATAGAAATGTAAGCATCTTGAATAGCCGTGCCTTTAAACTGCTAATTGATGCGTTCCTTGAAAACAGTAACAGTTATACCGTAAGAAAGCTAAAATCAATCTGCAAAAGTGATGATCTCACCAATGAAATCATTAACCTAGCACGTGAACTTCACGTCTACAACTTAGAGGATATAAAGCATCCACTAATTAATGACATTGGTTTTGTTCAACATCTCATTGAAGATATTTATGAATTTTGGCGCAACTACCAACGTTGTAGCGTGATCTACCTAGGTAAGAAATCAAAATCAGAGTTAGTAAACTTTATCGACAAAGATATGGACTTCAACCGAACTGTATTAGCTTTCTATCGAAATATTCAAGAGAAAGCAAAAGGTCGTTCTAATAAGATTTATCGTCAGTTAAGAGCTGGTACAAACGCAGCCATAACACTACGCGAAAAGAAAAATTTAATTCCAGATAAATACAAAAATGTTTCAAAGGGAATGTTTATTGATAGTGTACTACTACACTCACCATTACTATTACACCCTAAAACCAATAAACGCGAAGGTCACTTTCAAGAAGTATTTGAAAACCCAATCAAGGATTTCAAACTAGACAATAACAACTTCTATTGTTATCCCGCAAAAATTGGTACTTTACTAGCCTTTGTTTATTTCCACAAAGACTTTGTCTTCTCAGGGATTTCATTAGCAAACTTATTTGAACCCGCAACAACAGAAGACATTGCGAGTACAAAACCAGATATTATTGTAGCCTTTGGTGTTGAAGACAACAAAGACGAGATGGTTTTTTATAACGACGAAGAAAATGAAATGGTAATCGCAAAGATTTCCTATCAAAAGAAGATCGAATACTTTGGTTATATGAAAAAGATTATGCTAACTGCTTATAACGTCGCAATGATGCATAAAGGCAACTTACCAATCCATGGTGCTATGGTAAATATCTATCTACAAGATGGTACTAAAAAAGGCGTAGTCTTCATGGGAGACTCAGGAGCCGGAAAATCAGAAATCATTGAGGAAATAACAAACCTTGGTGGCGAGACCATTGATCACATTGACGTTATCTTTGATGATATGGGTGCCTTTAGACTCTTAGATGATAAAGTTGTTGCCCAAGGAACAGAGATTGGAGCATTTGTTAGATTGGATGACCTAGATAGAGCCCTACCATATCAAGCAATGGATCGCTCAATCTTTATGAACCCAGAATCAACCACAAATGCACGTGTTATCATACCTGTCACTGACTACAAAACAGTAGCTAGCGATCATGATGTAGACTATTTCATCTACGCAAACAACTACGATGAAAAAATAGGCGTTACCCTATATGATACAGCCAATGAAGCAAAAGACATCTTCATTGAAGGAAAAAGAATGGCAAAAGGGACAACTCATGAAATGGGACTAACCTACTCATTCTTCGCAAACCCATTTGGGCCACTTCAACAAGAAGAAAAATGTCGAGTACTAATTGACAAGTATTGGGACGCATTAGAAAATACAAACGTTCAAGTTGGGGAAGTATATACAAATTTAGGTGTTATTAACAGAACCGACGAAAGTTTAAAAGATGCCGCAAGATCAGTTTTAGAGTTAATCACTCAATAGCAAAAGAGCTCCAATAAAAAGGAGCTCTTTTAAATTACATCCAGACTCATTTACTTAATTCTTAACTAACTTCTATATTACATCGCATTTCCTTGACCATCTGATGCCACCGCTGCATCAATTGCGATCACAACACTTAAACTCAATACTGCATCACTTTCGTCCGCAATATTTAGTTCATAACTATCGCCCCAAGTAAACCAATGCTTCGATAAGTTCATGATAGGTTTGCGCATTTGCACTAACTGATACTCATGATCCCATATATCGCCCACTATTTCCCAATCAGTACCCACTAAAGTAAATCTATTCTTAAAAAAGGTAAACTCACGTTTAAGAGTAACATTTCTACCATCAACATTAATATCATAGTGAGGCAACATTCTAAACATCTGCTTCTCAATAACTGATACCACTTCGTTTCTCATGTTATAGATAGTAAACATCTTTGGGATACGCAAAAATGATCCTTCAACATAATAGACATTATCACCATTTTCATCCTTTACATAGAAACGTTCTCCTAATGTAAAGACACTTTGCTTAATATATAGTTTCATAAGTATAACCATATCATTGTTTCATAATATGTCTCCTATATATATTTTATCATAATCACAATTGATTAAAACACCAAAAGGAGCCT
>CAZEQW010000043.1:0-10490 GCA_964514505.1 uncultured Erysipelothrix sp.
TCTTTATTAGAAATTGACGTTTCTTGTTTAGTTTTCAAAGACCATTTGCTTGCTCTTTCCAAGCCAGCTAAATCATAATATCAAATGCCCATAGGTAAGTCAACACTATTTGCAGAATACTTTCATTTTATTTAAAAAACCTACTAAATACCCACTAAACAGTACAAAGAATAAAAAAAGAAATCTAACACTAGATTTCTTCTTCTATTCCAAGACTTAAATACTTATCAAAATAGTCATTGATTACTGAATCATTAAATGGTTCCCATTTACTCCTAACAAGATTCACCAAACGCTTCTGCTCATTCTCAACTATTTCAATGATATCTGGATCATAATCCATCAATACTTGGTGATATTCAAACTCATCACGGTCTAACAACAAGATATTCCCATCCGGAAAAACCTTAACATCTAAATCATAATCAATGTTTTTAATAGCCTCACCATCATAAACACTAGGCGATGCTAAATTACAATAATAGAATATCCCACGCTTACGAATCATTGCCATAATATTATACCAACGATCAAAGTAGTAAAAACATATTGCAGGCTCACGCGTAAACCAACGCCTACCATCACTCTCCACTACCCAAGTTTTATATGTTATCGCAACTATCTTTTCATCATCAACATCTAAGACCGTTGCAGACGACCAAGTACGATGTGTTGAACCATCATGTTTATATGTTTGAACATATACAACATCCCCTACCTTAGGTTTCATAATCACACATCCAATCTACTTATCTATTATACACAATATAAGGGATAGGTTAAATACCTTTAGACGGTAAAAGATAACGGTTCACAAGAAATGCAATTAAGATACCAACTAAAGTTTCAGCAGTACGCGTTCCAATATATATTAAAACTGTACCACCCGCACCATCATAACGCATCAACAAAATAATAATTATTATCGCACTCATTGATGCTACACTTGTGTCTTGCGCAAAACCTTTACAAATTATAAATGAAAAGAAAACCGCAGAAGCAAGTACCAAAGACATACCCAACGACTCAATCCCTATATTAAGGAAAGATATAACACTAAGTGCACCCAAAGATATCAAAGCTCCCAACAAAGTCCCAACCACTCTATACCGCCCCATAATAATAGTCTCCTCCGGTGTCGACTTCATCATTAACACACAAGCAATAGAAGCATGTATTGGATAACCATATCCCGTTAGATTAAATAAAACCAAACAAAGCAATAACGCTATAAATGTTTTTATGATCCTTAGACCTGGCATAAACTTTTTAAGTGTTTTCATAAAATTACCTCACACTTATATAATAAAACAAAAACTCGACAAATGTCGAGTTTAAGCGTTGTGAGTTTAAAGATCTCCATCCGCTTCCATTTAGAAAGAAGCAAGCGCTATACATTCCCCACCCAAAATACATAACGCTTATGCACTAATAGTAACGCATAAGCGTTAACAATGCAACGCTATTTCCCTATATAATATAAATATTAAAGGAGGATACTAAATGTCAGATGTATTAAGAATGCTAAAACTGATTATGATACAACGTGATATAAGCGAAAATCAACTCGCCAACCTATCCGATGTACCACAAAGTACCATTAATTCATTCTTTAGAAAAAATAACACACCATCCATTAGTACCCTTCAACAACTATGCAAGGGACTTGACATTACTCTAAGCCAATTCTTCAACATACTTGAAAAAGAAAACAACCTTGATGTCACAGAACAGGATGGACCTTATATAATCGAATTAGATGAGTACCAACATTTATCTTACTCGCAAAAATCAATAATCAACTCTATAATTAAAGAGTTTACCAGAAAGCCTTCCAAGTAGAGGGCTTTCTTTATTTAATAAACATGTTACAATTTCAAAAAGAAAGAAGGTAACACTATGGATCATAAACTACTAATTCAACAAATTGAAAGCATCCTAGAGGATGAAACAGATTCAATAGCCAATATGGCCAACGTATCCTCAATAATAAAAATGAACATGCCAGACTTAAACTGGGTAGGATTTTATCTGTATAAGGAAGACCAACTTGTACTTGGACCCTTCCAAGGCAACGTAGCTTGTACTCGCTTATATAAAGGAAAAGGCGTTTGCTCAAAAGCAATCGAAACAAACACAATTCAAAACATACCCAACGTCGATGAATTTCCAGGACATGTTGTATGTGATGCCGCATCTAAAAGCGAACTCGTCATACCTTTATACATTAACAACAAACCATATGGAGTATTAGACATTGACGCTCCAGTATATAATAGATTCTCACAAGAAGACCAAGATGCATTTGAAGCAATCGGAAAACTATTAGAACAGAAACTAAGCTAAGCAAAAACTCGGAAATCTCCGAGTTTTCTTATGCCTTCAATTAATCAATTCTTTTTATACCTTCAATAATACTCCCTTCCTTAGAATTGCTAGTAGCCAGAAGAACCTGAACCATCATTACCCCTACAGCAAACAACAACGTAAAGAATAATAGTGAAAGATCAAGTGAATAATCCGGCAGTTGCATGTACTTGTTTCCGCGAATATAATATTCAATGACTTTGTACACAATAAAACCTACACTATGGGCAATAAAGACACCCACCAACCAACCTTTACCTACCACGTTAAAGGATTCATAAATGAATAGTTTACGCATCTGCTCGTTGGTCATACCAATACTCTTTAACGAAGCCATATCCGACTTTCGTTGCTCGTTATTCACAATTGATATACTAATAATGTTTATCGCAATAAACAGTAAGATATAACCAAACACCAAGATCGTTCCATATCTTACACCTTGAACCATAGTCTTTTGAACTTCTTTAGAAAGAGCATTACTAGAAATCCAAAAATGATTTTCGCCGCCATAATTAGAGACTAACTCAACCAACGATAGAACCTCTTCTTCATTCATATTTGTACGCAACATAATAGTCGAAAACAAATAGTTAAAGGAAATTTCTTGTTTAGAACTCAACTCTTCAAAAGTAGACCAACTAATATAGAGTTCACTAACATTTGAACTCGCTAAACCATAAGTTTCACCTAGATCAGAAGTAAGTTTATACACCTCTATATCAATGGGATCCATTAATCCTTCCGTATCTTGTACTTGAATTATAGCGTTATCAGGCAACTCCACTGTTGTACCTTTATAGGATATAACATTATCACCAACCGTAAGTTCACTTCCATATTCCGAGTTTGAAGTTGACATATAAGATACGCCATCTTCAAAAACATAATAAACTTCTACAGCATCTTTCAAAATACCTGTTCCAATATCAGTTTCGCTTATCCCCATGCTAGACGCCATCAAATCAAACTCAACATCACTTAAAATTAAAATTTCAGTATCACGTTTAACAATTTCGTAAAACATATCCTTACCATCTTTATCTAGTTGCGAGATAAAACCTGTTAGTTCCTTATTCTCTACAAAATCACCTTGTAACTCATACCCACCGAAAGACACCGTAGCATATATTTTATCAATACTCATTGCATTATTTAAGGTTTTCTCCATTAACACCGTGTCATTATACAAGATATTTAGTGCATCCTCGCCACTTGCAAAATATACTGAGAGTCGCGTATCAAATTGACTATCCAAATCATCCGAGATAACATCAAACATATTGGGCCACGTTGTTAGAGAAATGAGAAGCACCATTGAAATTATTAAAGTAGTTCTTATGCTTTTGAAGGATCGTTTACGACTAATATTTATATTTGCTAAACTCTTAATAGGATTTCCCTTTAATTTCATATCTTTACGTTTATTTTTGGGGCTGCTTTTATTTACAACTTCAATTGCACTGGACTTAAAAGTTATAGAGATAGTCCTAACAATCGCAAACATCAAACCAGCTAACATAAATAGACCCAATAACCCATAGGCAATGAGGGGCATTTTCGATTGAAGTTGAATAATATCTCTACTACCATTCAACAAACTAATACTTGATAAAGTATTGTTAACAACCCCTATAATTAAACTACCTAAGCCCCAACCCAAAAGAATACCTATAACATACCCTACTAATGCTAGAGCCAATCCTTCAATAATCATTAATCCCAAGAGTTGCTTTCGCGTCGCACCAACACTTCTTAAGATTGAGAATACACTTTGTCTTCTACTAATAAAGACATTAAATGCATTCATAAGAAACGACATTGTAACTGCCGATAATAATACCAATAGTATTAGCACAATAACAATAAAAAAGTAGACAACCTCAGGAGCTTTATTAGTAAAACCCTTAAAATAATTATATTCATCCTTCGTATATACTTCCAGATCATTCCCAACCTCTTTTATAGTGCGACTGATTATCGAGTCAAGATCTTTGGTTCCATCTTCAATCACAAGAGATACCTCACCAAATTCAGTATCGTCAAGGAGACTTTTAATATCACTATTCAAAGATTCATAATATTTTACATACGTACCAGAATCATACATTCCAACAACTTCAGATATTATTATTTCACCTGTTGATGGATTTATTAGTTCAACCTTTTCACCCAACTCAAACCCAGAATAAACTTCAACCACATTTAACTCGTGAATTCCTGAAGAAAGGCGACCTTTGGTAATCTTTGAACCAGATATTTTCCCGTTTTCAGCCATCGTTTGATCGATATTATTAAAAACAGTTATACTGTATAAATCATTCTCATTATTAGGAGAATGAACTTTGTATTTAGAGGTAGCTTCATAACTAACGATATTCTCCATTCCAAACTTCTCTAAAAGTTCATATGAATTAAATTCTCCAAAGAAAGAAACGCTATCAATTACCTCGCCGGTTACTGTCTTACCATAATAATCAAATGCACCATACATCACCGAAGTAACCATAGTTAGTAAAGATACTGTCATTGTTATTGAAACTATAACTAGCATTGATTCCTTTAAGAATGACTTTAAGTTTTGAAAACTCAACTTAACCAGAAGTTTCATATAAGGACCTCGTCAAAAGTAATTTTTCCGTCCTCGATTCGTATTATTCTATCTGCTTGTGCTGCAATGTTTTCGTCATGCGTAACCAATAGAATTGTTTGTTTTAGCTCCTTATGACCTTTCTTTATAACATCGACAATTCCCTGTCCAGTTGATTGATCTAGATTACCTGTTGGCTCATCCAGTAATAATAAAGCAGGTCTATTCATTAAGGCACGAGCTATTGATACTCTTTGCTGTTGTCCACCTGACAACTCACTGGGAAGGTGATCAATACGATTCTTTAGACCCAGTGTCTCAATTAGATATTGATAATAAGTAATATCTACTTTAGCATTATCCAACAAGATTGGTAACTGGATATTATCTTTAACATTTAAGGTTGGTATTAAATTATAGAATTGATATACCAAACCTATTTGACGTCTTCTAAAGATCGTCAGGGGCAGCTCTTTCATTGTAGAAATCTCAACATCCTCTACTTTGATAGAACCAGACGTTGGATTATCAACACCACCTATGCAATGCAATAGTGTTGACTTGCCACTTCCACTAGCTCCAATAATCGCAACGAACTCACCTTTATTAACACCAAATGATACACCATCTAGAGCGCGTACTTCTTGAGCACCTTGTTTATAAACCTTAGTTAAATTCTCAACTTTTAATATTTCCATAATAAATCCTCCTTTAACTAAAGTTTACATCATGACAATGCACAATGACCTTACACTTCTGTCACATTAGAATCGCTTGAATACAAACACGAAGGTATTTTCATCCTCAATATATAATTTCCCTTCTTGGCCCATCATAATTGCTTTAGAGATTGATAATCCTAAGCCTACAGACCCTCCTGTTGTATCGTTAGAATGATAAAACCTTTCAAATAACTTTGTGCGTTTATCTTTACTGATACCTTCACCATCATCGCTAATATATAAGTACGCATTAGTTCCATGTTTTCTTGCGGTAAGCAAAATTGTAGTCTTTGCATACCTAATTTTATTAGTAATAACATTAAGAATAGCTTCCACTGTTTTATTATAATCCGCTATGACCGCAATATCTTTAACTTCATTTCTAATACTTAAATCAAAAGAGGCTGGAATAGCAATATTTAATACCTCAGCAATACACATCCCTAAATCAAAGGTACTAATATTAAAGACCTCAGTTTTACTCTCAAGTTTCGCAATCTTCAGTAAACTTTGTACCAAGTAGTTTAATCTTTGTATTTGCGTATTGGACTTCATGACCAACTCATCATTTGGATCCTGTAGCTCATTTAGAATCAAAAGAGAAGCTAATGGAGTTTTAAGTTGGTGCGAGATATCCTCTAAAGACTCCACCATCACCTTAGCTTGATCAATCAATAATAGATTCATCTGTCTAACATTCACCGTTGTTTTATGGATCTCTGATTGAAGGCGGGCAACCTCCCCTTCCACATACGCGTCTAAATCGAAACTATAGTCATTATTATTAAGTTTCTGAAGTTGCGTTGTAATAGCACTTATTCGCTCTTCTCGTTTTTTAATATATAAAATTATTAAAGTAGACTCAGCAATTATCATACCTAAAAACGCGATTGGCTTAGATATAACACTCAAGCGATAACCCACCATAAAATTAAGGAGAGTAAATAATAGAAGTCTAATATTATACTTATCGTGCATGGATCTTATACCCCTTTAGATGGACCGATTCAATAATAACGTAGTCCTCTAGTTTACCTCTTAGCCTTCTCATCGCAACATTTAAAGTGTTTTGAGCATAGGCATCATCATCAAGACCTAAAAGTTCATACAAAGATTCCCTACTTAATACCTCATTATTCTTGCGCATTAGTGCAATCAAAATGCGATACTCTTGAACACTTAAAGAAATGATTTCATCACAGTAACTAACTATCGCACTCTCAAGATTAACCTTTAAATTACCTACTTCTAAAACACTGCTGTTAATGCGTTTTTTTATAGCACCAATACGGCGTTTAAGTTCATGTAAAGAAAACGGTTTGGTGATGTAATCATCACCCCCAAGATCAAATCCTTTGAGAATACTGTGTTCATCATCTTTAGCACTAATATATATAACAGGAGTAGAACTATTCTTTCTAATATACTCAACAAAATCAAAACCACTACCATCTGGTAGTGTGATATCTACTAAATATAGATCCATCTTTTTCTTGGATGCTTTTGCTTCATTTAGAGTAAAATACGTAATAATATCGTATCCCTCTTGAACCAAAAACCTTTTTATCCCATAAGAAAGCGTTCTATCATCCTCTAATAGTCCTATTTTCATATAAATATTATACAACATAACAAGTCATAATTTATGTTATCTTCATCACTTATACAAAAAAGACCACGCTAAGCATGGTCTAGTTTACTCTTAATATCTTTTATTAACTTAGGATAGCGCGCACCGCGAAGCTTAATCCCTTCTTCATCAACGATCATTAAATCATCTAACTGATCTTTTATCTCATTAACATCTATCTCAAAATCTAAGTAAGAGAGGGCCTTATGATCTAGTACACACTCATTTCTACGAATGATTTGTGACTTACTATCACTATAGGCATATCGCATCGCATATAAATCATCATCATTACCTATATTAATATAGATAGCTTTTAATGACTCTAAGTCTTCAAAGATACTCAGGTTTCCATATGGAAAATCAAGATGCTGATGACGCGTTAAATATCTACCGTAGTGACCCACACATCCCATCGCTATTGAAGGGTGTTTAGTAAGATGAGCATCATGGCGAAGCGCCAATAGACTCAAAGCATATTCGTTTGATAAAACAGTACGTTCTCGATTTGATAACTCCAACAGACTGCTTATATCAGAATCATTAGTGTTAAAACTACAATCACCAATTACACATAGAGTCCCTTGATCAAGGTAATCCAACAGCTCATCTAATATAGGTTTAATCATTGATTTATCTATATCGTTGGACACACTTAAAACTACAATTGAATTACGGTGTCCATCCAATCTTTCAATTAACTTAACAACTCTTGGTCCAAGATCCTTATTTAGAATCAAGGCCTCGATCCACCAGTTCATCTAATAATGGTTTATAGTCAAGCATTCCCGTATAATTACCTGTTACAACACCTTCTTCAACAAAGTAAGTTGTTGGGAACCCATTTATGCTTGGTTGACTCATTACACGTTCTAAGAAGAGTGTAAATTCTTCGTAGTCCTTATCTTTCCAAACAGATTCAATAATCTCAAAGTAGAAAATATCTATCCCTTTATTTTTAATAACTTCATCTAAAACTTCTTTATATGCTTTACATGCAGGACATGTATCGCGTCCAATGATTAAAACAAAATTTTCTTTGGCTTCAATCTTTGCTTGAATCTCATCTTTCTCAATTAAAGTGTATAAGTCTTTTCCTGCCGGTTTTGAACAACCAGTTAGAACAACTAAACCAACTAATAATGTCAGTACAATTTTTTTCATCTGAAATCTCCTTTTACTTGTGGGCATTTTTCGATGCTGCCGCTGCAGCCAACGCCCCAACAATATCATCTAAAAACGTATTACATTGACCCCCATTGTGGTCATTTAACTCCCCAATAATTCCAGGCTTAACGCGATCAATATAACCAAAGTTTGTAAGAGCAATAGAACCATATAAGTTACAGATACTATAGGCCAGTACTTCATCAATACCATAGCGACCCTCATCTACTCCAATAATTTCCATTATATCTTCATCAAACAATGCTTTTTGATCAATAGAAATATCCAATGCAATTCCAGTTAGAATTGTATGTTGTACTTCTCTTTTATCTAAAATTGCCATTAAATCTTCCGTAACGTTCTCATGATTAATGGTATCATCAAACTTCTTTTGCAAGAAGATAACACATTCCACTATATCTGATATTTCAACACCACGTAGTTTTAAGAGTTCAATACATTTTGTTCTCATAAGCACCTCCCAGTGTATGTATTCTATTATAACGCATGTTAACTAAAAATCATAGACTCCAATGCACAACATTAGACAAATACCATACCCAATGATAAAGTTTAAGTACATGAAGGAGGCTTTACAAATGACTTATACATTACCAAAATTAAATTATGAATACGATGCACTAGAACCGCATATTGATGCAAAGACTATGGAGATTCACCATACTAAGCACCACCAAGCATACATTAACAATGCAGTGGCAGCTTTAGAAAAACACCCAGAACTACTAGAGAAAGATCCAGTAGATCTACTTAAAGATTTAAACGCACTTCCAGAGGATGTACGTATGGCTCTTAGAAATAACGTTGGGGGACATGTTAACCATACACTATTCTGGGAAACATTAGCTCCTGCTTCAGGGCAAACACCAACTGGCGCATTATTAGACGCTATCAACACCGACTTAGGTTCATTAGATGAACTTAAAGCTAAGTTAGATACAGCAGCTAAAACTCGCTTTGGTTCAGGTTGGGCATGGCTAGTAGTTAACAACGGTAAATTAGATGTTGTATCTACAGCAAACCAAGACAACCCTATCTCAGATGGCTTAACTCCAATCTTAGGTATTGACGTTTGGGAACATGCATACTACCTTAACTACCAAAACCGTCGTCCTGATTATATTCAAGGATGGTTTGAAGTAATTAACTGGGATGCAGTTGCTGAAAACTACGCAAAAGCAATCTAAAACTTAACCGCACAAATCGTGCGGTTTTTTTATTCAATCACATAAAAGAACCAGCCTAAACTGGTTCTTCTTGTTTTTAATTGCTCTCCAACTCTTGCTTACGTCTAGCTACCACAACATCAGCAACGTGATCAGGTGCTGCATCATAGCGCAAGAACTTCTGAGTATATGTTGCGCGACCTTGTGTTATCGAACGCAACTCCGATAAGTAACGACCAACCTCAACTAATGGAACCTCAGCAGTAATTAACTGACCCCCATCTATTGCATCCATACCCATAATCATACCTCTTCGTTTATTAAGGTCACCAATTACTGCACCAGTATAACTTTCAGGTACCGTAACCTTAACCTCAACAATTGGTTCAAGAAGTATTGGACTAGCTTGTGGCATTGCATCAAGATAAGCCAAACGACCCGCTTGTTTAAATGCAATCTCTTTGGAGTCTACATCATGATATTTACCATCTACTAACGTAGTTTTAACTCCAACAACTTTATATCCAGCCAACACACCCTTCTCCATTGCTTCGCGAAGTCCTTGCTCAACAGCCGGGAAATACTGACGAGGAACGGCCCCACCAAATATTTTCTCTTCAAATACCATTTCATCCGTGTCATAAGGTTCGAACTCAACAAATACGTGTCCAAATTGACCCGCACCACCTGACTGCTTCTTATGACGACCTTCTCCTGTCACCTTCTTACGAATCGTCTCACGATACGCAATCTCAGGGACAGTCATTTTAACCTCAACACCATACTTATCCTTTAGCTTACGACTCATTATCTCTAAGTGTTGATCC
>CAZEQW010000044.1:0-8315 GCA_964514505.1 uncultured Erysipelothrix sp.
CAATCTCAGTAGGGTGATTATGCGTTTCATTCTTAAATAACAACTGCCAAGGTTCCTTTTTTCCATCAACATCAATATCAACATTCAAACTAATCGCATTAACCTCAGCTGACTTATCCCAATCCCCTAATAATCCCTTTCTACTAATCTCTTTAGCGTTAATAGTAGCCAGATCCATTAAAGTTATCGGTTTAACTCTATCAACATATACCTTAGATCTTGATTCTAAATACGAATCATAAGCAACTTGTACACGATCATCTTCTATAACTAAACTATCTAAATGCGTAAAGAACGTTGTATGACGACAATGATCAGACCAATACGTATCAATAATTTTCAACTCAGTCATACTAGGATTACGACCTATTGACTTAAAGTAATCTTGTGTCACTTGCAAGTCATCAATGTCCATAGCCATATTATCCCTAAACTCCAACAAACCATTTTCATCTAAATCAATAAAACCATCAATGCAATCCATCTCATCCCTTGTATCTTCAATTACATACTGAGCGTCAAACATTACATACTCATACTCATTCATAAAGTATGATTTAAACTTATCAACATCTTCTTGCTTGGCATTAGGGAAACTAAAAAGCAGTGAATGGGAAATTTCAGTATCAATATTACTAAAATTATTTATAAGTTTTAAGGTACGCTCTAGCGTATCATCAAACTGACCATCAACTGCTTTAATATGAAAATACAAATTATTTTTGGGGATTTCAAAACTTAGGGAACTTAAGTCAGACTCCAATACCCCACAGACCACTTTAAAATCATCCCCAGATAACCCACTAAAATCAAATACATGCGAAACAATAACTTCACTAATAGATGCCAAACCCCAAATATCCTGACTCTCTTTTAACCAATGTTTCGCTTCTAAATTATACTCAGGCAAACGAGTAGTAATAATACGTCTCATCACATGACCTCCAAAAGTTTAGGTAACTCCATTGAGTCTACCATTTCAAATCCTTTATAAACGCGCATGTTACCACTTGATACCTCATCTATCAACATGATCTTACCAGTAGCATCATGACCAAACTCAAGTTTAATATCAATTAAATCTAAACCCTTATTTAAACACTCATCATAAATTAAATCTGAAACCTTTTTAGTCAACATCTCAATATAATCAACATCTTCTTTAGACATCAATCCCAAAGCCACGATAGCTTCCTTCGTAATAAGTGGATCCTGGCGTTCATCGTCCTTTAACGTAAACTCCACATAACCACCCAAGTCTTGCATCTCTGTAGCTACTGAAGCATACCGTCTCATAAAACTACCTGTAGCTTTATAACGACAAATGACTTCAAGTCCAACACCAAACGCCTTAGCTTTCTTAACAACCATTGAAGTATCATCAGAAGATACATAATGAGTATCAACACCAATACCAGCAATCTTTTCAAAGAAATACTTTGACATAACTAAGTTAGCATACCCTTGTCCTGCAATAGATAGGCCCACTTGATTCTCACCTGGATCAAACTTACCGTCTTTACCAGTCACGTCATCTTTGAACACTAATGTAACTTCTGTATCATTTAGTTCAAAAACATCTTTGGTTTTTCCTTCATACAATTTTCGCATTGCATCCTCCTAAAAAACAACAAAAAGCCCAGAAAAGGTAGGTCAGACGAAACCTACCCCTCTGGGCTTTTATCCCTTAGGTGTCATTGCTTGCGCAACTCGTACCGCTTGGTCCAGACAGGCAACCCCCGGAACCCTAGGTACACTTTCGCCCATAAATATATAGGCTATTCGTTTTTCATGTTTACCATAACAAGACACCCTTAAATTGTCAAATAGATTTTTGAAGAAAATAAGATTATTTAAAATAAAAACTATCGTTTTTTCACAAATAGCAATGACACCACTTTATACACAGAATATCCAAGCATTGCCCCCAATACATTATTTAAGATATCAGTAATATCAGCACTACGCGCTACAGAGATAAATGGTTGAACCAACTCAATAGCCAAAGAAATCTGAAATGCTCTCCATACA
This sequence comes from uncultured Erysipelothrix sp., assembly GCA_964514505.1. Classification (GTDB taxonomy): domain Bacteria; phylum Bacillota_I; class Bacilli_A; order Erysipelotrichales; family Erysipelotrichaceae; genus Erysipelothrix. Next base: position 2,032 of record CAZEQW010000044.1, read on the forward strand.
GTTTTATGTAACTTCGCTTTATAAATCAAGGGATATAAAACACCAAATGGAATCATCATTATAATATTCAATACAATCTGAAGTATGTAGTCTCCTCGAGCCATAATTAAGTCCTCAAATGGTCTCATATTCATTCCTTTATAGGGATGATTAAAAACAAAAGGAAGATTCACTACGAAAGGCATCAACGTGACTAGAATTACACCACAGAAATACAAGTATAAAATCGACTTTAAAATTAAATGATCATCATTTTTCCATCGCTTATAAAAAACAAAAATATACATCAACCCCAACAAAACGATATCGGGTACTATTCTAAGATACATAAGTCACCTCACTCAATAGATTTATTATGCATGATTTTCTTTTATAAAACAACAACAAAAAAGTCAAGGATCTAATCCGCTACTCCCATTATAGACTCAAACTTTTCGCAATATTTTTTATCGTATGAGCAATATTTTGAATCACTACTACCCACTACTTTATGAACATCTTTATACAAAAGATCCAACCCAACTAACGCATCGTATGTATCACTCTCTTCAATAACATTACTCTGAACGATATCGACCTTAAAGTCATTAGTTTTCAATCTCATATAGAAATCATTTTTATACTCTTTTAGAAAACCTCTATTATAACCTACTTGGACTTCTTGTATTTCATTAACACTATAGCTAGTTCCTTTTTGATTGAACATCCCATATCTAATAATACTCCCATCATTATTCACTACAGTGACACTGCTAATAACAGCGTAAATGAATATAGATAATATTATTGATATACCTTTGACATGTCTTTTAATAAAATCATAAAACTCAACCAGGTATTCAAATTTTATATCCTCTATATATCTTCCCCTAATACCAAATATTATACTTCCAAATAATAAAATAACACTTACTAGTAAAATATATAGTAGTAATGGATAATTACTTACAAAAAGCACAGTGGAGTCATTAGTGAAGATAGACTCTTGGATAATACTAACTGCAACTGTCGACGCTATGCCTATGACTAAAACTAGCAAAACCAGAACTAAGCTTGCAAATGTACTCGCACCTTTAGATTTATGTGCTTTACCCTTTAGGTACTTGCGCCAGCCAAGTGTTATAAAAATCACTGATAAAAGAGAAAGAGGGAGGGCTACTTTAAAGTTAACCACAGCTCCCCAATATACACCTGCTATCAACCATAGAACTGGTCCTAGTAAAATCAATGTTTGAATAATAGTATCAAACAAACTTGGGTATTTAATACTTTCAAAAGATAGAAGCAGCTCTTTATCAACCAAACTCAATAAATCTTTTGAATTACTACTTATATCAAAAAAGGACATAGAACTTAGAACTTCCATTATAGATTCTTGATACTCAATCTCTATCTTACTATTATTGATCTTGTTTTTTAGATCCAACTGGATTTCATCCCAGTTCTCACTATTTTCAAAAACACTCTTAATCTCATTAATACTTAAAGACAAATAGCGCAGTAAAACTATTGTATTCAAGTCTCGGATATTTTCTTTTGAGTACTCACGATAACCATTTGATTTTCGTTTAACACTGATTAAACCCTCCGACTCATAGTAACGAATAGTCTTATCAGATAATCCAGTTAATCCAACAACTTCTTTTATAGTCATTTAATCACCTCATAATAATCCTACACCCTCTAGTAACTAGAAGGTCAAGTAGAAAATGATATATATTATTTAAAATCTATTTGACTCAAATAAGTACTTAAAAATAAGAGCCATTACTAATCCAGCTATACTAAAGTTAATCCAAGCTAAACCTAGATTCGCTAAGGGTAGACTAGAGTATTTATCTAATAGCGGAAATAGTCCTGCATTAAAGATAATGACGTTAGGTAACCCTTTTATTACTTCCATTACACTCCCAATCATAGTTATATATAATACAAATTGACTCACAAAAGGATCTCTATTTTTAAATATTAAACCATATACAACATGCATTATTGCGAGTGGATAAATAAAGTTAAGTACCGGAACAGCAAATACAATGATCGAATTTAAACCAACATTAGAAATGAACAATGACAATCCAGCAAATACATATGCAAACTTTTCATATGATACTTTCGGAAACACTGAGCTAAAATAGTTTGAACATGCGTTGATTAAGCCAATGGCTGTTTTAAGACATGCTAAAGTTATCGTTATCGCAAAGAATAAGGTCCCAACTTTACCTAAGTAATAGTTAAAGATATTCGCTAAAGCGATACCTCCATTATCAAATATATCAAAAACATTACGAGATGAAACACCAATAACAGTTAAGATATAATATATTAAAGCTAATAAAGCCCCTGCAAATACACCTGCAAATATTAAGTCTTTCAATCTACCTTTAGAATCACTATCGTCACCAAAATCATTAACGCCAATTATTACATAAGCAAATACTAAGGATGCCAATAAGTCCATTGTTTGATATCCAGCACTAAATGATGAAATGAAGACTGATGCCCCTTCAAATGACATTGCCGGGTCAATATTACTTACAGGACCCATTGTGTTTAGAAAGAAAATCACAAAGAAGATTGATAAACACGTTAGAAACAAGGGATTAATATACTTCCCTACTATTTCTTTTAACTTAGTTGGCTTCAGTGATAAGAAAAGTGCTATTGCGAAGAAAGCGGTAGAGTACAACAGCAAACCTACTGAATGATTTAGATTAGGTAAAAGAAATCGAACCCCCACTTCATAAGGTACACTTGCGGTTCGAGGTAATGCAAATAAAGGCCCAATAGTTAGTAATAATAATATCGTAAAGAAACGGGCGTATTTACGTCCATACTCCGCCAACAATCCTTCTAATGAAGTACTATTACTACGTGCGATGAAAATTATTGCGAGCACTGGCATTAAAACAGCGGACAGAATAAATGAAAGTGATGCTAATTTATAATTACTTCCAGCTAACTGACCTAATAATACCGGAAAAATTAGATTTCCAGCCCCAAAGAATAACCCAAATAAAGATGACCCTAAAATCAATCTATGTATATATCTTTTATATGATTCTGTCTTCATACAATACCTCCAAGTATCAATAATGATAGGCTATTTTCGTTATTTATACAACGATTTTTATAAACATAGTATATAATATAGTTAATGACATGGAGGGTATCATGAAAAAATACATACTTGCACTCGACCAAGGAACTACAAGTTGTCGAGCCATTCTATTTGATAAAAATCAAAATATTGTTGCTAGTGCACAATCACCATTTACACAAATTTATCCAAAACCAGGCTGGGTTGAGCACGACCCCATGGAGATTTGGGCAACACAAAGTGGTGTAATGCACGAAGTTATTGCTAAAGCGGGAATAGATCCGAAAGAGATTGATTCAATTGGAATCACAAACCAAAGAGAAACAACGATTATTTGGGATAAGCATACAGGTTTACCAATATATAATGCCATAGTTTGGCAATGTAGAAGAACCACAGAACTATGTAATGAAATTTCATTAGACCCAATGGGTAAGTATATTAAAGATAATACAGGTTTAGTAATTGATGCATACTTCTCTGGCACGAAAGTAAAATGGATCTTAGATAATGTTGAAGGGGCTATGGACAAAGCTAAGAATGGCGATCTCATGTTTGGAACTGTAGATACATGGCTTGTATATAAACTAACCAACGGAAAAGAGCACGTAACTGATGTCACAAATGCATCTCGAACGCAACTCTTTAACCTACATACACTAACATGGGATCATAAGATATTAGATTACCTAGGAATACCCTGGGAAATACTACCTTCACTCTGTGATTCAAGTATGATTTATGGACACACAAATATCCAAGGTTATCAAATACCAATCGCAAGTATTGTTGGAGACCAACAAGCATCCTTATTTGGCCAAATGTGCTTTAACCAAGGCGATGTTAAAAATACATATGGTACTGGTGGCTTTGTGTTAATGAACACGAAAGATAAAATAGTAGCGAGTGAACATGGCCTTTTAACCACTGTAGCAATCGGCTATGATGGAAAAGTAGAATACGCACTAGAAGGATCTATCTTCGTAGCAGGGGCCATTGTACAGTGGCTACGTGATGAAATGGGCTTACTAGACGCCTCCATGGATTCTGAATACTTTGCCACAAAAGTCAAAGATAATGGAGGGGTCTATTTAGTCCCAGCCTTTACTGGACTTGGTGCACCTCATTGGGATATGGAAGCAAGAGGTTCAATCTTTGGACTAACAAGAGGTTCTAATAAGAACCACATCATAAGAGCAGGACTTGAGTCTATCGCTTATCAAACATACGACATCCTAAAAGCAATGGAGAAAGACTCAGGCATAACTCTACATAACTTAAGAGTTGATGGTGGAGCGAGTCTAAATAACTTCTTAATGCAGTATCAAGCTGATGTCTTAGATGTTGAGGTACATCGTTTTGAAGTATCTGAAACAACAGCACTAGGTGCTTGTCTACTCGCTGGTTTAGCTACTGGTTTCTTTAGTAGTAAAGAAGACCTTATAGCACAAGCTTCTCTAGATATTTTTAAGCCAGAAGTTAACCGCACGAAAGAGATTAGCATGTGGCATAAAGCCATTGGGCGTACATTAAAGTGGAATGAATAGAAAAAGCCGTTAGTCCTAGTTAAGACTAACGGCTTTCTGTATTACTAATCCTTTTCCTCTACTGACTTAAGTGCTCTTAATATTATTGGCACTAATATCCCAGCAGCAACTGCTTCAAACACACCATTTGCTACTAAGATTACTAAAAAGAACTGAACCATACTCGCTCCTTGAAATACTGCAGCAGCAATATCAGGGAATCCCAATCCTACTGTATACATCAAAGGAACAACCATAGCTGTATGAACCAAGGTACTGATGATTGCTGTAACAGCATAACTAATATACTTTTGATTCTTTAAATATGGTAAGGAAGAAATACCTTTGTAAATAAAATATACTACACCACCAAATATAATTCTTGGTAACACCGATACAATCGGATTTAAAAATACTGGGGCAAGTAATAGTGGAGCAGTCAAAGCATTAATGAATGATCCAATCCCAAAGGCAGCACCAATCAAAATACCCATGCGCCATCCCAATAGAATAGCACCTACTATAACAGGGATATGCACAATCGCTATTGATATGGCACCAATATTAATATAACCAGTATTAGGGATAACACTCATCACAATTACTATGGCCATAAATAATGATGTTAGTACTAACTCCTGTACTTTAGAACGTTTTTTCATAAAATTCTCCTTTTACTCTTCAATCATAGTTAGTTGAATTCTTTGTTTCTTAAGATCAACACTAAGAATCCAAACCTTAACAATATCGCCAATTGCGACAACATCCGTAGGATGCTTTACAAAAGATTTACTCAATTTAGAAATATGAACCAAACCATCTTGCTTAACACCTATATCCACAAAAGCCCCAAAGTCTACAACGTTACGAACTGTACCTTGTAGTTCCATGCCTTCTTTTAAATCTTCCATTGTTAGAACGTCAGTTCTAAGTAAAGGTGTGTTTAGCGCTTCTCTAAAGTCACGCCCTGGCTTAGCAAGGTTATCGATGATATCTTCAAACGTTTCCTGTCCAATACCATAGTCCTCTGCTTTAATTTTAGCATGTTGCAATAAAACTAGCATTTCATTTGAACCCAGTAACTTTTGATCAATATTTAAATCTTTAATGATTCTTTTAGCCACATCATAACTCTCAGGGTGAATCCCAGTGTTATCTAAGATATTCTTAGCTTCAGGAATTCTAATAAATCCAGCAGCCTGCTCAAAAGCCTTAGGACCAAGACGTGGTACTTTCTTTAAGGCATTACGACTTGTAAAGATTCCATTTTCCTCACGATACGTTACAATATTTTGAGCGATAGCTTTAGAAACACCTGCTACTCTCTCAAGTAGTTGAGGACTAGCAGTATTTAAGTTAACACCAACTTGGTTAACCGCTGTTTCAACCACAAACCCTAATTGCTCCTCTAATAATTTTTGTGAAACGTCATGTTGATATTGCCCAACCCCAACACTCTTAGGGTCAATTTTAACCAACTCAGCCAACGGGTCTTGTACACGACGAGCAATACTAACAGCAGATCTTTGCTCAACCTCTAAATCTGGGAACTCTTTACGAGCAATATCTGATGCTGAGTAAACAGAAGCCCCTGCCTCATTCACTATTAAATAATAAACAGTATGGTCTAATGTCTTTAAAGCTTCAGCCACAAACAC
>CAZEQW010000044.1:8415-10277 GCA_964514505.1 uncultured Erysipelothrix sp.
CGTAACTCACGCTCTAGTGCTGGTCTAATAAAACGCTTATAAGCATCTTCATAGGCACTAACAACATAACTACTTGCGATTGACCCAGACTTTTTACCAATTAACTCTTTATTTAAATAACTAAAGATAGGTTCTTCATCCAACTCAATATCAATTTTTAATACTTCTTCTTTTTCACCACGATTCATTGCCAAGATACGGTGACTCACTAACTTAGGGGCACTCTCTTTAAATGAATAGTACATTTCAAAGACACCCTTTTCATCTTTAGCTTTATCCTTAAGAGTCGAAGTAAGCATTGCATGCCTAAACATCTGATTACGAATCCACTCTCTGAACTTAGGCTCATCTCCGATCATTTCAGCAATAATCTCATGAGCACCTAACAATGCATCTTCTACACTTACAACTTCTTCACTGATATATTTTTCTGCTTCCTTCTCAACAGAACCATCTAAAGGTAGCTCCATAAGGTAAAGAGCCAAAGGTTCCAACCCTTTCTCCTTAGCAATAGTTGCTTTAGTACGACGTTTTTGACGATATGGTCTGTATAAGTCCTCAATTTGATTAAGACGAACAGCTTTAAGAATATCTTCCCTTAACTCATCAGTAAGCTTACCTTGTTCATCAATCAAACGAATAACTTCTTCCTTACGTGCTTCAAGATTCGTTAGATACTCAAAACGATCTTGGATATCCTTAATTTGGACTTCATCTAAACTCCCAGTAACTTCTTTTCGATAACGAGCAATAAAGGGAATCGTATTTCCCTCTTCTAATAAACCCAATGTCTTCTTAATCTGTGAAGCACTTATGGGATGTAGTTCATTTACTAGTACATTAATTAATTTTTCGTTCATATTTCCACCTTCTAATCTTTCTTAATTTTAGCATAAATGGGATAAAAAAACTTGGTTATGAACCAAGTTGAGTACCCTTAATATATTCCATCTCCATCGCATAATCACTCAAAAGACCCTCATATACTATTTCCATTCCATCAACACTGCTAAAGTCATACGGTCTAACACAATGGGGTTGCTTATCCAATAGGGTTAGATTTGAATCATAAAGCAATGAGGCCACAAACTCCGAGCAAAAATAAGCACTCTTACGAGGTACCTTAACATTAAAGGCTGCTCCTATTAAACCCACTAAGTTATACGTATAACCATCTGTGTTACTCGTGAAAGTTTTCAAATTATGATTCAATAAATCATACTCTTCACTACCCACACTGAGTCTCAAAACCATACATGTTGTTTTTTCAAATCTTTTAAACGTACCACTATAAATACTCTCTTCCACAAATCCACCAAAAAAAGGATTGTTTGGTTGAAGACGACCAAAACTATATAACTTATTTAAATCCTCATCAAATGCAATTGAAACATGATTATAAGGGTTGTTTGTAAAACGCTTAATAACACGCGTTAACACACTACCCGTATCCGTCAACAAGATATAAATATCTCTCATAGTTTGCCCCCTTTATGAAAGTCCTATTATACTACCATCCTCTAAATAATCCATACTATTAGCAGCTGGAACCTTTGGTAAGCCAGGCATCGTCATTATTTTACCAGTAAGTGCAACCACAAATCCAGCCCCTTTTGAAAGTTTTAACTCTTGAACTGTTATTTCAAAGTCGCTTGGTGCACCTAACTTACTAGCATCATCTGAAAAAGAATACTGCGTCTTGGCCATACAAACACCTAAACTAGAATCCAGTTTAGATAATGATCGTAGTTGATCAAGTGCTTTTTCACTAAACTTAACACCACTTGCTCCATATACTTCAGTAGCAACAACCTCAATCTTCTCTTTAATAGATAAGTCATCACTATATAAAACCTTAAAAT
>CAZEQW010000045.1:0-10204 GCA_964514505.1 uncultured Erysipelothrix sp.
CCACCAATTACAATTACTTCTTTATTCTTGTATAGCATCCCGTCACATACAGCACAGTAAGATAAACCACGTCCCAGTAGTTCTTCATCCTCTTTAAATCCTAAGGTACGTTCTACTGTACCTGTCGCTACTATAATTGATAACGTACGGTACTCTGTGCCGTCTTTGGCAACAACAACCTTAACATCACCATCAACAATAATGTTATCAATATCTCCATATAGATATTGAGCGCCATACTTAGTTGCCTGTTCAAACATCTTCATGGATAAATCAACACCATTCACATCATCTACAGCAGGGTAGTTACAGATAATATCTGTCTTTATCATCTTCCCTCCGGGTGCCTCTTTCTCCATAATCGCAACATTTAAACCAGCGCGTCCGGCATATATTGCGGCAGTTAAGCCCGCAGGCCCTCCACCGATAATAATTAAATCAAATTGTACGTCCATTCGTGGTCCCCTTCTAAAATTTCAATAAGTTCATTCCAATCACTAATTATTGCATTGGGATTACTATCTACCAATGCTTGCTCTCTAGTTTTATCAAAAATATATCCAATAGTAAAGGAACCTGCCCGTCTACCAGCCTCAATATCAGATACCGTATCCCCAATATATATTGATTGAGATCGATCATAGAATCCATCATCTAATGCTTTGATTAATCCACTTGGGTCAGGCTTAGGTTTGTCATAATCATCAAGACCATAGATAAAATCAATTAAATGACTCATATTCGTTAACTCTAATGCATATTCAATTGGAGCACGAACCTTACTAGATACAATACCAAGAACATAACCTTGAGCCTTCAGCTGCTCTAGCACCTCAATAACGTTCTCCATTGGCTTAACATATTCCTCATGTAATTCTATATTTAAAGTACGATATTCACTTACCAAATCGTCAACCTCATGTTCCTCAAAGAATCTTCCGAAACTATCATATAGAGTCGGTCCAATAAAGGAGGCTAAGATTTCATCAGTCATTTCCATTTCTGGTTTATTTCTTCTAAACACTTCTGTAAATGTTTCTTGAATAACTTGTTGTGTATCCATGATAGTTCCATCAAAGTCCATTAAAATAACTGGTTTAGAACGAGGATAAAACTTCTTAAATACTCCATAATATCCCATTAATCCAATCACAATAAATACAATAGAAATAACTTGCGCTATTCTTAACTGCACAAATCCTAAGTTCCAAAACAGTGCATCAGATCGCAGACTCTCAATGATTAAACGAACAACGCCGTACCAAATCAAGTATGCCGAAGTTAATTGACCGCGTTTTAAATCTTTTGATTTCTTCAAGATAAATACAATTAGAATCCATCCAACAATATTTAATGCACTCTCATATAAGAAAGTTGGTTCTTGAAACTCACCATTTATAAACATCATATTTTTAATGAATGATGGAAAATAGCGGTAATAACTTTCACTTACAACACGACCAAATGCTTCTTGGTTTAAAAAGTTACCCCAGCGACCTATCGCTTGTGCTACTAAAATATTTGGCACTATCGCATCCGCCCAATGGATAAAATTAATATTCTTACGTCTAGTATAGAAATATGCGAATAGGACTCCAAGTATCAAACCACCATGAATCGCAAGTCCACCATCTCTAAATTCAAAGAACGTCATTGGGTTAGCAATGAAACTACTAAAATCAATAAACAACATATACCATAAGCGTGCTCCTAAGACCCCGCTCACTAAAGCCCCCACAAAAAGGGTCTCCATTACATCATCGTCATAACCCATTTTACGTAGATTACGAGCACTTAACTCGTAGGCAATAAAAGCACCTGCTACGATTAATAAGGCATACCAAGCTATTGAAATCCCAAAGATTTCAATAGCGGTTTTTACATCTGGAAAAAATTTAATCATTTTTCAACATCCTCATTTTGCTTCTGGATAAAATCCATTACCCGTTGATCAAATATCTGAGCTGTATTTATATTACGTTGCTTCAGCATAAAATCACGAACCGCTGATTCAACCAAAACAGCAAGGTTTCGACCTTCCTTAACGGGGAATACTAGTCTAGGAACTTTAACTTCTAGTGCCTCATAGAATAGCTCTTCTTCTATTCCAGCACGCATATAGACGTTATTATCATTCCATTTCTCAAACTCAATCACAAAATCAACATCACTCTCTTCTAAGTAGGAACCCCCACCAAACATCTGAGTAACATCAATAATACCAATTCCTCTAATTTCAAGGAATCCCTTTAATATTTCAGGAGCCGTACCTGTCAGCTTTTCTTTAACACGCGAAACATCCACACGATCATCAGCAATCAAAGAGTGCCCTTTTTGAATCAGTTCTAAAGCAACTTCAGATTTACCCATACCGCTGGCTCCTGTAATCAATACACCTTTGCCAAATACATTCATGAATACACCATGAAGATTGGTAGTTCGAGCCAACACTTCATCTAAGTATGTAATAACATCCACTATACTAGTAGTTGTTGTTCGCTCTGTTGTAAATATAGGGAAGTTCTTTTTTTCTGCAATCGCTAGTAGATTGGGATGAATCTTATTGTTTGAAGTAATAAGAATCATTGGAGTTTTATCATTCGTAATAAAATCAAAACGTTCATCAATATCCTCTTTTGAAATAGTATCAATATATGCTGTTTCTTTATTACCAATTAAAACAATCCGCTTCGCCTCAACGTGTGCTGTAAACCCCGCTAGTTCAAGACCAGGTCTTGATGTATTAGGAATACTAATCGTTCTTTCAAGCGACGCTGCATCACCAACTACTTGAGTATATCCAAAATGCTCAACTAAATCCTTCACTGTACATGTTTTTCGATCCATAAAAGCCTCCTATAGTACTTTTTTCAAATACTGTCCTGTATAACTTTCGTTTACTTGAGATATATCTTCTGGTGTCCCTATCGCAATAACTGTTCCACCATGCTCGCCACCTTCAGGTCCTAGATCAACAACATAATCACATGACTTAATCACATCAAGATTGTGCTCAATAACTAAAACCGTATCACCGTTATCAACTATTTTATTTAATACAGATATTAGCTTCTCAACATCATAACTATGTAACCCTGTAGTAGGTTCATCAAGAACAAACAAGGTTTTACCTGTTGATGGACGCTGTAACTCACTTGCTAATTTAACGCGCTGTGCTTCTCCACCTGATAGTGTTGTTGCACTTTGCCCTACTTTAATATAGCCCAGACCAACTTCCTTTAATGTCTTTAATCCTTTTTCAATCTTAGGAATAGCACTAAAGAAGTCATAAGCATCATCAATTGTCATATCTAGTATATCAAAGATATTCTTGTCTTTATATGTCACAAAAAGTGTTTCATCATTATATCGCTTACCATCACACTCAGTACACTTAACATATACATCTGGTAAGAAGTGCATCGAGATACGTTTAACCCCATCTCCTTTACACACTTCACAGCGACCACCACTCACATTAAATGAGAATCGACCTTTCTCATAACCACGCATTTTAGCTTCAGTTGTTCGCGCAAATAATTCACGAATCTCATCAAATACACCCGTATAAGTAGCCGGGTTTGAACGTGGAGTTCTCCCAATCGGATTTTGATCAATTGTAATTAACTTATCAATATTACCTAAGCCATTAATACGTTTGTGTTTACCTGGTCTAACTCTTTGTCTACCTAAAGTCTGATAAATACTCTTACTCAACACCTCGTTCACTAAAGTAGATTTACCACTACCACTTACCCCTGTTACAGCCACAAACTTACCTAATGGAATTTCAACATCAATATCCTTAAGGTTATTTTCACTTGCGCCTACAATCTTAAGTGACTTACCGTTACCTTTACGACGCGTAATTGGAACTTCAATCTTACGTCTTCCACTTAAGTACTGACCTGTAATAGATTCTTCACACGCCTTAATTACATCCAGTGGGCCACTAACAACAACTTCTCCACCTTGGTTACCAGCTCCTGGACCAATATCCACAATCCAATCACTTTCTTCCATGGTCTCTTCATCATGCTCTACTACTATTAAAGTATTACCTAAATCTCTCATACTCTTTAATGTCTTAATTAACTTAGCATTATCACGTTGATGCAATCCAATTGATGGTTCATCAAGTACATATAATACCCCTGTTAAACGCGATCCAATTTGTGTAGCCAATCGAATTCGTTGAGCTTCCCCACCAGACAAACTACCTGCCATTCTATCAAGTGTAAGATACTCCAATCCTACGTTTTTTAAGAACTGTAATCTGGAAATAATTTCTTTTGTTACTAGACTCGCAATTTGTGCCTTCATTGGATCAAGCTCTAAATCATCCATAAATACTAGTGCTTTTTCAATAGACTGGGATGTAAACTCAGGTAAATTTTTATTACCCACTCTAATCGCACGTGCTTGTTCATTTAAACGCGTACCATTACAACTATGACATACAGAGTCAGCAATAAAGCTAGAGTACCACTCACGGGTATGTGTACTGGATGTTTCTTGATGTAATCTCTCTATTCGAGAAGCTACCCCTTCCATAACACCGCGTTTACGCAATGTATTTCCAGAACGGGTATGAATAGTATATTGAACCTCCTCAGTGGTTCCATATAGTAATATGTCACGTTTCTTCTTTGGTATTTTTTTCCAAACTGTATCAACATCCACTTTGGCATATTCCATTAAACTCTCGAATGTTTGCCATTCAATATTTTGAGATAACTTAGTATTCTTAAAGTATCGAATGGCTCCTTCAGCAATCGTCAAATTCTCATCTTCAATTAATAAAGACTCATCCACAGATTGCGTAATCCCCAACCCATTACAAGTACTACATGCTCCCAGCGGAGCATTAAATGAAAACAAACGTGGTTCAATATGAGGTATACTAAATCCACAATATGGACAAGCAAACTTATTCGAAAATAATCGTGAATCATCTCCATGTTTAACTTCCAATAAACCATCACTTTGCTTAAGGGCAACTTCAACTGAGTCACTAATTCTAAACTGAGAATCTTCTCGCTTAACAATTCTATCAACCACAATTGAGATATCATGCTTCTTATTTTTTTCTAAATTAATTTCATCTTCAAGTAACAATAACTCTCCATCAATGTATACACGAAGAAATCCTTCTTTTCTTAAGGATTCCAATAGACTGTTATGTTCCCCTTTTTGCCCACGAACAATTGGAGCCAATAACTCTAATCGACTCCCATCTTCATATTCCATAATCTTATCTACAATTTGCTTAATAGATTGTGAGCTAATCTCAATATTATGAATCGGACAATAAGGTGTACCAACTCTTGCATATAACAAACGAAGATAGTCATAAATCTCCGTTACTGTACCAACGGTGGAACGCGGGTTATTACTTGTTGTTTTCTGATCAATAGCGATAGCTGGAGATAACCCTTCAATTAACTCGACATCTGGTTTCTCCATATTTCCCAAGAACTGTCGCGCATAAGAACTCAATGATTCGACATAGCGGCGTTGTCCTTCTGCATATATAGTATCAAAAGCTAAAGATGTTTTTCCAGACCCTGATAATCCTGTCATAATAACTAGTTTATCACGTGGTATTTCAAGATCAATATTCTTTAGATTATTTACTTTTGCACCTTTAATTATAATTTTATCTTTTTCCATTTACGCCTCCAAATCTTGGTTTATTATAACATAATTAACACGCTTATATATAGTGTAGTGAACACCTATCACTAATCTCTCATAAAATTAAAAAGAGCCCTTAGGCTCTTATAAAACAGAATTCATATATATAAAACGAGCAGCATCATCTAACTCTAAATCAGATGCTACACCAATGAGTGGATTTATAGTATTAAAGATGTTTAGTTCAACATCTACCTTAAAATCTAAAGGCTTAACAGCTATATAACTCTTATCTTTTTGAAGTAATCCTTCATCAAATAGATTAAAGGTGACACTAATAATTTCATAATCATTATAATCTTGAATATTAATATTATCTAGTTCCTCTTCAAAAATATATAAAGCATCACGTTCTTGGTGTTTTTCATTATAGTGAATCAGTGGCTTTGGCACCGATACTCGCTCTTTTATAAAATCGAAACCCCTTAATACATAAAGATATTTCCCTATATTTTGGCATGACATATAATGATTCTGAATAACACGAGTAATGCGTTCTTGCATATGAAACACCTCTTTTCTTACAATTAAAGTGTATCATAAATGATTTGAATTCCGTTGAAAAGTGCATTAAAAAACTAGCAGTTACCTGCTAGTTTATTTAATTATAGTGGTGTAACGTTAGCCGCTAACTTACCACGATCACCAGTCATGATCTCGAAAGATACTGCTTGGTTCTCTTCTAAAGTTTTGAAGCCGTCTGTTTGAATTGCTGAGAAGTGAACAAATACTTCTTCATTAGTTTCGTCAACGATGATAAAACCAAAACCTTTTTCTGCGTTAAAGAATTTAACTTTTCCAGTTTGCATTTAAAATTCCTCCAATCTAGAATAAGTAAACTATCGATAACAAAATAGTTATTACTTGATCGTTTCTCTTATTGCTTATTCAACTATACCATGATTTCACATGTTTGACTATAAAAAAAAGGAATTATTTATGCGCTTTCATTTTAATATAATAAAATAGGCTTCATTATTGAAACCTATCTTCATTACTAGTTCTCTGACTTAATTTCTAAGATAATATCACGCAATTGCGCCGCTCTCTCAAAATCAAGAATCGCTGCTGCTTCACGCATTTCCTTATCAAGTCTATCTATTACTTCTTGAACAGCCCCTTTATCTTTAGTCTGTCCTTTACGAATTCGATTCGTAAGTTCCGCCGTCTCTTTACCAGCAATAACATCACGAATCTCCTTGATAATAGTTTTAGGAGTAATACCATGTTCATCATTGTATGCTTTTTGAATATCACGACGACGCTTAGTCTCATCTAATGTATAACGCATTGAATCAGTAATCTTATCAGCATACATAATTACATGGCCATTAGAGTTACGAGCAGCACGCCCCACTATTTGGACTAATGAACGCTTAGATCGAAGGAACCCTTCCTTATCAGCATCGATAATCGCAATAAGACTAACTTCAGGCAAATCTAGTCCTTCTCTTAAAAGGTTGATACCAACAACAACATCATACTTACCTAAACGTAAGTCACGTAGTATTTGAATACGCTCAAGTGTTTTAGTCTCGTGATGTAAGTACGCTACTTTAATTTCTAATTCCATTAAATAGTGCGTCAGTTCCTCTGCCATTTTAACTGTCAAGGTAGTAATTAGTACACGTTCATTCTTAGTTTGGCGATCACGAATTTGATCAACAATATCATCAATCTGCCCTTTAGATGGCTTAATCTCTATAGTTGGGTCAAGAAGACCCGTTGGTCTAATAATTTGCTCAACTACTTGATGATCTACTTTCTCTAGTTCATAGTCACCCGGCGTTGCTGAAACGTAAATAGTTTGGTTTTGAACACTTTCAAACTCTTCAAATCGCATTGGTCTATTGTTCAGTGCGCTTGGTAATCTAAATCCAAACTCGACTAACGTACGTTTACGACTTTGATCACCATTGTACATCCCACGTACTTGTGGCAATGAAACATGGGATTCATCTACCACAAAAAGGAAATCATCCGGGAAGTAGTCAAATAGTGTAAACGGCCTTTGTTCTGGGGTTCTCCCATCAATATGCATTGAGTAGTTCTCAATACCCGAGCAAATTCCAAACTCACGCAATGATTCTAAATCATACTCAGTTCTTTGTCTTAATCTTTGCTCTTCAACTAACTTATTTGCTGTTTTAAAATAATTTAATCTCTCACGAAGTTCAGCCTCAATGTTCAGTGCGGCAGCACGAATATGTTCTAAGTCACGAGCATACTCATTAGCTGGAAATAAGTGATACAGCTTATAAGCTTCTTTAACATGACCTGTGATCTTATCTAACTCTACGATTCGCTCAATCTCATCACCAAAAAACTCCACTCTTATCACAAAGGAATCACTATGTCCTGGAACAACTTCAATAGAGTCACCTCGTACTCTAAAGGTACCACGTGATTGCTCCATGTCATTTCGTTTATATTGTCGAGCAACTAAATCTCTAAGTAAATCTTCACGACTCATTTCATCTCCAACACGAATCGTATATAACATGGCTTTATAGAACGCAGGATCACTGGATGCATAAATACAAGCTACTGAAGCCACTACTATCGTGTCACGACGCTCTAAAATACTATTTTGAGCAGAGAGACGCAACATATCCAACTCTTCATTAATCATAGAAGACTTCTCAATATATGTATCACTACCGGGTAAATACGCTTCTGGTTGATAGTAGTCGAAGTTGGATACAAAATATTCCACTCTATTGTTAGGGAAAAACTCTTTAAATTCAGAATATAATTGTCCAGCAAGAGTCTTATTATGCACAAAAACTAGAGTTGGTCTGTTTAACTTAGCTATTACCTGGGAAATAGTAAAGGTCTTTCCTGTACCAGTAGCTCCCAATAGCACTTGTTCTTTCTTGCCATCCTCTATTCCTTGTGTTAATTCTGATATTGCCTTAATTTGATCCCCTTTTGGTTCAAATTGAGAAACTAAATCGAACTTATGACTCACTACTTAATCACCTCTAATGCTTTATGTAGTTGTGTATCATTAGCCTTTTTTTTCGTGGCCCACTCTCTAATGACACTACTGTATAATTTCTTAATAATATCTTCATTAATACTATCGTCTTGTTTCAATCCAAGTGCTTTCTTATAATTTAGAAGAGAAGTTTTTGTCGTTGTATCATAGTAGCCATCAGTTCTTCCATTATGATACCCTAAGAAACTCAACGATTTTTGAGCATAGGATACTGCTTCACCAACTGAATCATAGCGGTATACATCATCAGGCCCAATAATGTCACCTGACATATAGAAGATATCTGCTAACTTAACTAAATAATCTGGCTTAATACCTACTTCATGAATACTCTCATTCTTTGGAGAGAACCATTTAGCAATCGTTACTTTTAGATATGATTTGTCTATACCATCTTGCAGCTGAGTCTGAACTGTCCCTTTTCCGTAAGTAACGTTTCCTACAATAGTTGCACCTAAATTATCACGTAATGCTAAAGCAAACACCTCTGAGGCACTCGCCGTATTCTCATTAACTAATACAACAATATCATCAAACTTATATTTAGATGCTTTACTATTACTTACTTCATATGAACGCACTTCACCTGATTTAAACTCTTCATAGTAGATAGTATCACCATTCTCGAAGAATAGTTCAGCTAATGAGTTGATAACATCTAAGTATCCACCACCATTATCTCTAAAGTCAATAATAAGATTCTTTGCGTTATTTTCTTTAAAGAAATCTAAGTAATTAGCAGTACTGGTATGTAACCCTTGGCCAAAAGAAGCAATCTCCAAATAAGCAGTCTTATCATCAATCATTTCGCCCCATGTCAGAGCATTGATAGCTTGACGTGTAGCAACAATATTTAGCTTTTCACCTTGACGATCAATGTTGATTGTTACATTAGTACCAGGTTGTCCGATTATTAAATCTTGGATACCTTCCCCTTCTTTTATATCTTTAGCCCAAATGCCATCAACACCCTCGATTACATCCCCTGCTAAAATACCTGCTTTTTCTGCAGGTGAATCCTTAAATACTCTTGTGATTAGATTTTCCTGAGCATAATAACTTACACCAATACCCACAAATGACATATCAATTGACGTTGTGAAATCTTGTGATTCTTCTTGAGTCATATAATTAGTGTGTGGATCTCCATTACGATCTAACATTCCTTTAATAGCATTTTCAATTAACATATTATGAGGATCTTCCATTTCATTACTAAAGTACCAAGAATTCAATAATCGATTATAAACTCGTTCAAAACGTGCTACGTTACCGTCTTGTGTAACAATAGAACTTTCAGCATTAAAAACGGAACCAAAGGTCCAACCAATTCCAAAAGTAAATAGAATTGCGACCACTAAAACAACTTTAGTTAGCCGTTGCTTTTTCTCTTTTTCTACTTCATCAGGCCACTTATGGCGTGTTAGTTTTATTTTTACTTCTTCATTATTTTTATTATCCATTTGAACACATCCTCACTATAACCAATACATTATACTACACATC
>CAZEQW010000046.1:0-10191 GCA_964514505.1 uncultured Erysipelothrix sp.
ATAGTAGCAACCAATACAGTAGCATCAGGATTCAAGTTTCCTTGTCTACACTTTATATTGAAGAACTTCTCAGCCCCTAAATCAGCACCAAACCCTGCTTCAGTGATAGTATAGTCGCATAACTTCATCGCTGTTTTAGTCGCAATTAAACTATTACAACCATGCGCAATATTCGCAAAAGGACCACCATGAATAATAGCAGGTGTATTTTCAACTGTTTGAACCAAATTAGGTTTAATCGCATCCTTCAGCAACATCGCCATCGCACCAACACTATCAATATCTTTGGCATAAACAGGTTCTAAATCATAAGTATAGGCAATCACTATCTCACCTAATCTATCTTTCAGATCATTAATATCCTTCGCAAGACACAATATAGCCATAATCTCAGATGCTACAGTTATATCAAATCCTGATGCATGCGGAATACTATTCTTTAAATTATCTTTTGAAACTTCTATATTTCGCAAAGAGCGATCATTCATATCAAGAACGTGTTTCCAGACAATATTATGTGGATCAATATTTAATGCATTACCATGAAATATATGGTTCTCCAATAATGCAGACAGTAAATTATGAGCCGATGTTATCGCATGAAAATCACCAGTAAAGTGCAAGTTAATATCTTCCATAGGTAAAACTTGAGCATATCCTCCACCACTTGCTCCACCTTTCATTCCAAAACAAGGACCAAGTGATGGCTCTCTTAACGCTGATATTGAAGACTTGCCCAAGGCATTAAGAGCCATAGATAACCCAACATTGGTTGTTGTTTTACCCTCTCCAGCAGGCGTTGGATTAATAGCAGTAACTAAAACTAACTTACCAACTTTATCACTATTGATCTTACTAACATCAATCTTAGCCTTATAATTTCCATAAGACTCAAGCGCCTCTTTCTTAATAGATAGAGACGCTCCTATTTCCTCAATTGGCTTAAGCTTAGATTCTTGGGCAATTTGAATATCAGTTTTCATTAAATAACTCCGTTTTTTTCAATTGTTTAATCAAAGGCAATAAGATAAGCAAACGTAATCCCAAATTAATAAGAATCCCAATAACCCGACTAACTAACATCGGAATAAAAGAAACATTAAACATTTGAGATAACCATAACGTATTCATTCCAATCTCAACTACAAGCGTTATCAATAATAAGATACCCACAACTTCATGAGTTTTATTATGCTTCTTAAGTTGACCAAATAAGTACCCCGTTAAAACTGCACTTATCGTAAACCCTATAACATAAGTTCCTTGAGGAAATAAAGTAGCTCCAATCAAATCACCGATTAATGCAGAAAGCATCGTAAACTTAGGTCCAAACAGCAATCCAGCACTTCCAAAAGCTATAAATGACAAACTAATGCGCGTTACTGTCGATGGCATTAAAGCCGCAAATCGAGTTAAGGCAATCTCCATCGCCACAAACATACCAATAAACGCAATCTTACGAGTTTTACTCATAATTAAAACCTCTTTTCTAATTTCAAGCATAGAAAAGAACCCCTAGCAATGGAGGCAACAATGCATCGCAATCAGAGATCTTCGTCTTGCGGCGACTTCCCATCCACAAACACTTAACGCGCATTGTCTACTTTGCTTGATAATATAACAAGGATACCAAGTTTAATATCGAAAATCAATGAAATAAATCACGTTACTAAAACCACTATTATGAACTAAATTATAAGTTTTTACCCTGCTTAGATGTTATGTTGCGCAAAGTACGACTCAAACTAAACTTACTCAGCGAATATACTAACTTTCGTTTCTCAGTTGGCGCTTTCTCATTATCATAAAAGACTGCATTCAAACAGAATCCATAATAAATAACCATTGATATAAAATAACAGGAGATCAACAGAATCATCAACGATGACAACGGCCCATAGATAGATTGGTAGTTTGAGTAATTATAAATATAAACAAGGAACAACTTACCAAGAGATATTAAGCCCGCTGTCGCCACCGCACTTCCCATATACACATCTGTAAACGATGCAAACTTAAAGGATATCAAACGATAAAATGCCATCATCATAAACCAAAGTAATATTGGAACCGTTATATAGTTATAAGGTGGCAAATAATTTAAAACCAACAGAACAACAATCGCTCCCATAACAATAATAATGAAATACAATAAAGCAATAATCCGTAACACAAACGGCTTAATATCAATCGTATCAATTCGATTGCTCTCCAACAAGTATGAATATACCGATTTAGAAGCTACCCAGAATGAAACCGAAGCTACAGAAATAATCAAAACAATATCCGATGGCGAAGATTCACTAATATAATTCACGAAAGGTAGAATTAAATCAGATGGAATAAAGTGACTAACTGTCGCAATAATAGAATCTACATCATATAAAAACGTACTCGCTAAAACCACCGCGATCGTCAAAAAAGGCGCAACAGCCGTTATTAAAGCATACGCAAAAGCATACACAAATAATGTGCCATCACGCGATTTTACCATCTTATACGCTTCAATAAACTTCTTCTCCATACATTCACCAACTTTTAAACCAATTATACCACAGCCAACAAACTTCACCTATACCCTCTATAATCACATATATTGAGATAGACGAAAGAGGTTGTTATACTACAATAGGTAATCAGGAGGTTTAATATGTTACACACTTATAAATTTAATAATTCGAATAAAACACTAGTCCTATTCCACGGGACAGGAGGCGACGAGAACGCCCTTATATCACTAGCACAAGAGGTAGCTCCCAACTTCAATCACCTAGCACTACGCGGTGAAGTAACAGGAGATGATGGCATGCGACGCTTTGCGTATACTACTAAAGAGAATCCTATTATTGACTCAGAAGACATGCTACGACGCGTACCAAACATAATTAAGATACTTAAAATGTTAAAAGCACGCTACGGAATACAAGAGCTATGGGCCCTAGGCTTCTCAAATGGAGCCAATGCGCTATCTGCTATCTTATTAGACGGCGAACCAATATTCAACAGAGCTATTCTACTTAGACCCTCAAACATCGATACAACAACCAAAGAAAATAACTTAAACGGTCTAAACATACTCATTCATAGCGGTTCCAAAGATGATATCTTAGATCCACAGGATGCCAAAGACCTAGAACTAAGACTAATAAAAAACGGGGGCAACGTTGAACATAAAGTTCTTCCTTATGACCACTGGATGCGCCAAGCAGAAGTTGACATTCTTAAACAGTGGTTTAAAGATAACTCCTAGCACTATGCTATAATTATTTAAAAGGAGTTAATTATGCACACAGATATCTTTTGTCAATTAGACGCGTTTAAACATAATATAATTCACGAATCAAAATATAGTTATATACTCATGGATGAATATCCAGCAACTTTAGGGCACTTTCTGGTCATACCTAAGAAACACTATGACCAGCTACTTCATATCCCCAATAATGAGTATCAAGATCTAATGACCACTATAAGAGATACAATTCACGTTCTTAAAAATACTTTCAACACTTTAGATTATAATATAGTTTACTGTGAAGGAAACAATGCAGGTCAATCTATCTATCATGTCCACTGGCATATTGTCCCAAGGGAACATAACGATTCTATTATTATTGACTTAAATGAGAAACAATCAAAAGAGTACTACACTGCCATTAAAGAGAATTTCACTAAGATTATGGAAAGCAATAAAACCTAAGAAACACAGGAATCTGTGTTTTTATTATACTATTTTCAATATAGTTCTAATATATGGTAAAATTATTATATTAAAGGAGAAATACTATGAACCCATATAATATATTAATAGAGAATCAAAATTATGCCGTTATTGGTATAAATGAAGATCCAGAGCGCTATTCTTATAAAATTTATAAGAAACTAGAAGAGAAAGGAAAAACAGCCTATGGTGTTAACCCGCGTTTAGAGAGTTTTGAAGGAGCGCCTGTATTTGATAGTCTAAATGCTATTAATGAAGATGTAGATGTTGCAGTATTTGTGGTTAACCCAAAGTTTGGAATTGAATATTTGCAACCAGTTAAAGACTTAGGAATTAAACATGTTTGGCTACAACCTGGAACTATTGATGATACATTATTAGCCAAAGCAGAAGAACTTGGTCTAAACGTTATAGAATCATGTGTACTAAAGCAATATGCTGATAACGAAGGTAAATAATGATTAAAGTTATAATTATAGACCTTGATGAAACACTATTAAATCACGAACGTTTAGTATCAGATAGAAATAGAGTTGCTCTTCTAAATGCCAAAGAAAAAGGTGTTAAGATTATTCCAGCTACGGGTAGACCGTATCATTCTATTAGTAGCACCTTGGAAAGCCTTGATCTATATGATGAAGATGATTTCTCAATTAGTTTTAACGGTGGTATGATTCATAAAAACAAAGACAACAGTGTACTCGCTCTAAATACATTAGATCATGACACAGCAAAATTTCTTTTCGACTTTGCGCAAGAGTTAAACGTAGGTATACACACTTATCTAGAACATATAACTTATGCTTATCGCTTAAGTGATGATGAACGTGAATTTATTAAAAATATTAAAGGAGTCGAAGAAACTTTTGATGAGACCTTTTCCTTCTCTAATGGTCATCACGTAGTTAAGATGATTTATCAAACTCTTGACCTTGATTATCTAGCACAAATTGAAGCTCTAATACCAGATCATATCAAAGATAAGATTGAGATAAGTTACTCATCCAATCGCTATCTAGAACTTAATCCAAAAGGAGTAAGTAAAGGTAATGCATTACACATAGTTGCAGAGAAACTTAATATCCCAGTTTCAAACATACTTGCTATTGGTGATAATCACAATGATATGAGTATGATAGTTGAAGCAGGTTATAGTGCTGCTCCAAATAATGCAGTGGATTCACTTCACATAACTGTCGACTATGTAAGTCAATATCGATTTGACGAAGACGCAGTAGCGGATATCATTGAACACTTTATTAAATAACAAAGAGGAATCTCACGATTCCTCTTTTTACTCTTTCTCTACACCACGACTTAACACACTTTCAGGTAATGTAATATTCAATGTAGCAGCAACTTCCTTATTGATATATAGCACGGTATCAGTAACTGTACTCACTGCCATATCAGCAGGATTCTTACCATCTACAAGAATTTGCTTAACTAACTCTGCTGCTAACTCACCTAAGTTCTTGTAGTCGATTGACTCAGTAGCTAATAGACCTAGATCAAAGGCACCATCCTCAGCCGCAAACATAGGCTTATTAACTTTATTAGCCGCATCAACAATCAATGCGGTTGCTTCAACCATCATATTGTCAGTAATATTATAAACTGCATCCACCTTTTCAATAAGCGTAGCAGCTGATAATGCAATATCTGCACGATCAGATACTCCCTGTTTAACGATATTCAAACCTAACTTTGCGGCCTCAGCTTCAGCTATCGCAATCTGAACCAATGAGTTTGACTCACCAGTGTTATACATGATTCCAATATTCTTAGCTTCAGGTAAGATTTCTTTAATTAAAGCTAACTGCTTACCAATAGGTGCAACATCACTTACACCAACAGCATGCGTTTCCGATTTATCCATTGACTTAACAAGACCTGCATCGACAGGATCAGTTACTGCATTAAACACTACAGGAATACCAGTTCCATCAGTAGCTGAATAAGCACCTTGTGCTGCATTAGTTGCAATTGCATAAATTAAATCAACTTTATCATCAACCAACTGCTGAGACATCAAACTAATATTTTCAGGCTTACCTTGGGCGTTGTGAAAATCAATAGTGTAATTGTCTTTACCTATCAACACATCCAACTTTTCTTTCAAACCCTCATACGTTGCATCAAGAGAAGGGTGATCAGCTAGTTGTAACACCCCAATCTTATATTTCTTACTTCCGTTCTCTTTAGCTGTTGAACCACATCCAACCAATAATAGCATTACCATCAAAATACTTATTAACTTTTTCATATATATATTCTCCTAATTTGAAAAGTAAAATAAAAAAAACTGCATCTCGTGCAGCCAACCGTTCAAACCAGTTTTTATTAAGCCACACGTTCTTTAACCAAACACAAAAGGTCAATAGACACGAGGGCCATTAACCTAATTACGTAAAGATAAAGAAAAAGCTTAATTGGGATTTCTTAATATTCATATGTATAATCCGCCTTTCTTTGTATTGACTATAACAAACCCCCTCAAATTTTACAAGCCTTTTCATGAAAATATGTAAATTATTTCTGAAACCGTCATTTTCATTTCTAATTATGATACAATAATCCTAGATATAAAGGAGAATATTATGTATACATGGTCACTAGATGCCCTATATAAAGACTTCGACGATAACTATATAGCGGATCTTAAAACATTAGATGAGAACTTAGAGGTTCTTAATCAACTATCGTTAACTCTAGATGGAAAAGAAAGTTTAGAGAACTGGCTTGATCTAAACAAGAAAATCGATGCCCTAGCTATGAACGTAAGTGCCTATGCTCGATTACGAATGACAACTAACACAGCAGACACTGATGCTAATAGATATATGGGACAGATTCAAAATATCTTTAGTAAGATGTCACGTCCTAATGCTCTATTCACAAAGTGGATTGCTTCAAAGAAAGATGACTTCGTAACTTGGGCAAACTCTAGTCCCCTTATTAAAGAACATGAGTTTATTCTGCAAGAAACTATAGATCAATCAAAGTTCGCATTAAACGAAGAAGTTGAAGAAGCCATTAGTAAGATGAAAATAAATGGTTCAACAACATGGAGTCAACTACAACAGAATCTTACTTCATCTACAACTATAGATTACAATGGTAAGCCTCACACAATGACATCCCTTCGAAACTTAGCGTATAGTCCTGATGCAAAAGTGCGTAAAGAAGCCTATGCTAAAGAACTGGAGCTATATACTAAGATCGAGGATTCAATTGCATTCTCACTCAATAGTATCAAAGGTGAAGTCATTCAAACTAATAAATTAAGAGGATACTCATCTCCATTAGAAGAAACACTGATTGCTTCTCGTTTATCACAGGAAACACTAGATGCACTAATTCAAGCTATTGAGGATTCACTACCTAAGCTAAGAGAGTACTTAACTCACAAAGCTAAACTAATGGGCTATGACAATGGCTTACCTTGGCACGAAATGTTTGCACCTGTTGAGTTAGAAAATCCAAAGGAATATTCAGTTGAAGATTCAAAAGAACTTATCGTTAATGCATTCGGAACTTTCTCAAAAGACTTAAAAGATATGACAGTGCAAGCATATGATGATAAATGGATTGACTTCTTACCTAAAGAAGGCAAAGTAGGTGGTGCTTTCTGTAGTAACCTACCACAGATTAAGCAAAGTCGCATTCTCTCAAACTATGGTGGTTCAATAAGTGATATTATCACACTTGCTCACGAACTAGGGCATGCCTATCATGGCCTACAGTTAGAGGAAAATTCAATTCTTAATACTGGTTATACAATGCCTGTTGCTGAGACAGCATCAACATTCTGTGAGAATATTGTATTTAATGCAACCCTCGATACAGTGAGTGATGAAGAAAAGATTATGTTAGTAGAAAACAGTCTACAAGACTTAATTCAAATTACAGTAGATATTTTATCTAGATATAAGTTCGAAACAGCGCTCTTTGAACAAAGAGAGAATGATTTCCTTAACTCAGATAGACTACAAGAACTAATGATTCAAGCACAAACAGAATCGTACGGTGATGGTTTAGATGCAACCACTTATAATCCATATATGTGGATCTGTAAAGGGCACTACTATAGAGCCAGCAACAACTTCTATAACTTCCCCTATGCATTTGGAGGACTCTTTGCATTAGGACTATACGCACAATATGAAAAAGAAAAAGAAGCGTTCGTTCCAAAATACCAAAACCTATTAAAAGCAACTGCTAAAAGCAGCTGCGAGGATGTTGCTAAACTAGCTGATATTGATACTACAGATGTTGCCTTTTGGAAGCAAAGCATTGATCAAATTGCCAAACGAATTGATCTGTATATTGAGTTAACTTCAAAATGAAAAAAATAAAGACTAAAAAAGTTTATGAAGGAATAATTATTGATGTTCATAAATCAAAATTTGAGTACGACAATAAAGTACTTAACATCGAACAAGTAACCCACCCAGGTGGTGTATGTGTAGCTGCAAAACTAGATGATCATTATCTTATGGTTAAGCAATACCGCTTTGGAGTTGAGAAGCAACTTTTGGAATTCCCTGCTGGTCTTATTGATCCTGGAGAAGATCCAGAGAAAACCGCATTACGTGAATTACAAGAAGAAACAGGTTATGAAGCCCAATCAATTGTTTCACTTGGAAGTGCCTATCTCTCACCAGGTTATAATAACGAAGAGATTTACCTTTATTTAGCAAATGACTTACGCTATGTCGGAACTAACTTCGATGAAAATGAAAATATAGAAATTGTAAAGTATACGCTTGAGGAATTGAACACTATGCAACTACAGGATGCTAAAACTCTTGCTTTACTTCATAGAATCAATCACCATATTAAATAAAAATATTGACAATCAATCATTTTTAATAAACAATAGGTACAGAAGGTGATTAAAAATGAAAGGTTATATTGCGGATTTAACGCATATTAAAGACTTACATACATCTGCAGCTATTTCCGATGTACTACTAAGAGAACTTGAAGAAGACGCTATAATATTACAACTAAAAACAAGTCATCGCCCTAATATTAGCTTAGGTATAGATGACACATTAGTTGATAACTTCAACAAAGGACTTAGTTTCTATCGAAGAAATGGTTATAGTGTACATTTTAGGAGTTACGGGGGACGTTCAGTTGTGCACGATTCAGGCGTACTAAATTTCTCATTTATCTTAAAGGCATCCCAAAGTGGAACTGAGCGCTATCATATTTTCTTTGACTTCCTTAAAGAAGCCCTATCTCCCCTTGAATTAGACTTTAGTTTAGGTATCATCCAAGGATCCTATTCCTTTGGCACCTACGATATTAGTGTTAACGGAAAGAAAATAGGCGGAATGTTTCAACGTAAAACAGGCGATAATGCTCAAGTTGGATGCTATTTAAATATTAATGGCGACCAAATGCAACGCAGTGAGATAATCAAACGCTTCTATGAGTTAACAGGAAACGATATCGAAGTTAATCCCTATAAGATGAGTACCCTTGAAGATGTACTACTTAGACCAATAACAATCCCAAATATCACAACACTCCTAATTGCTCATTTCAGAGACTATGTAGAAAGTGTTAGTTTCATCAATATAAATGAGATTGAAGCAAGCGAAGGATTCAAACTGGCTAAAGAAAGAGTCATCAATCAAGATAAAAAATACTTATCTACTAAAAAAAGCGATTAAATCGCTTTTTTTAGTCCTCCAACAACACCGTATCATAAATAGTATAATCAACACGATACATGATCAACAACTTACCATCAATTAATAAAGCTGTAGAGTTCGGAATATCAGTTGAATAGATAGAGACCTTATCGCCCTCATAAACAGCTAACGGAAAGCCTAACTGACTTCTAACCATTACTAAGCGAGGCAATCCAGTAAAAGAGTTCTTATAGTCATTCACAATCGTATTTAAGAAAGGACTTTTTCGACTGCTGTCATCAATAACCTTATTAACATCAACGCTATCTAAAATATCCTCTAGACCACTCTCACTTAATATCAAAGAAGAACCAACGTGATTAATCTCTTTACCCCCAATAGTAACCTTAACAACACTACTATCACTTTTCTCCGTATCAAACTTACGATTGCGTTCAATCTTAACAGACTTTCCTGTTATTCTGTCAATCATATCACCATTAGAATCAAACGTTCTAACCGTTGAGTTTAGACCAAAGAGATCTTTCTCTATGTCTTTGATGCTCATTTTAACATCCTGACAACCTACTAAAACAACCAATACAACTAATAATCCTATAATCTTTTTCATACTAAAACCTCCAGGTTAATAATATATTACATCTATTAATTTTCTTTTACTACTGTCTTATCATTCTTTTCAAGAATATATCACTTTACTACTTTCTTAAAACATAAAAAACCACTATAAAGTGGTGTTATTTACATATGGCGGAGAATGAGGGAAAGTATATTGTGGCTTTTTGATACTCTCAAGCAGTC
>CAZEQW010000047.1:0-10108 GCA_964514505.1 uncultured Erysipelothrix sp.
AAATAGAGCAATGGTAATGCTCAGCTCTGAGTTCAATTCTCAGTGGCGGCACCAGCAAGCACATAAACCCACTTAACGGTGGGTTTTCTTATTTGCTTAATAAGTGTTCTTGTTTGAGGTATTATTAATGTAATGGAGGTAAAATAATGAAAACTATTGTAAGTGGTGTTGTTGATTATATTATGGATTTAAAAGCTGAAGCTAGAAATAGTGGAAAGAAATCATTGACTCTAGTTGCTAGAGATGTTCATAGTGAGTTAGGGTTTTCTAATCGGGTTCCTATAGTTTGTAGTGCGATGAGAAAGTGCATGCAAACTGGGGATGTAGTTGTTCATGATGTTCCTAAAGGTAATAGTACAACAATTGAGATTAAATATTTTTTATAGAGTTTGGGTGTTCCACTGTTTGTACTTCAATTGTGACACTTGATTATGTATGTTAGTATTATTAAGTTAAGAAAGTAGGGATTAATATGATGAGAGATTTTGTTCAGTATTATAGGCCGCATAAGAAGCTGCTGGCGTTGGTGTTAAGTGGGGTAGTAACATTTGCCCTCATTGAATTATCAATTCCTATTTTTACTCGATATATATTAAATGATTTGATTCCAACAAAAAATATTGACCTGATACTCAAGGTATCAATGATATTGATTGCGCTGTTATTAGTATATGCTTTGGTTCACTATTTAGTAGGGTATTATGGTCATTTATTGGGTATTAAGATTGAAAAAGATATGAGATCTAAAGCGTTTGAAAAGTTGCAGTCCTTGTCTTTTGATTACTATGATGTGAATAAAACAGGTATTATAATGACGCGTTTAACCAGCGACTTACATGAAGTGGCTGAGTTAGCGCACCATGGTATAGAAGAGATTGTGGCTGTTACTTTAATGATGGTTTTAGGTTATGTTTATCTTATCCAATTAGACTTTGTGGTTACAACTATTTTATTTATAGTGTTTATTGCCTTGATGTTTGGATTGATGTTTTCTAGACGTGGTATGATTTTAGGTTTTAGAAGATTGCGTCGCGAACATGCGCAAATTAATAGTCGACTAGAAGGAAGTATTTCAGGTATTCGATTGACACGTGCTTTCTCTAATGAGGAGTTTGAGAGTCTTAAGTTTGAAGATGATAATGATATTTATATTGATGCATATAAAGATGCTTATCGTGCTTTAGGTAGAGCTAATGCGATGAACCAGTTCTTTGTGCAGTTTATTAATGTGGCAGTATTGGTGGCGGGAGCATACCTTGTGATTAGTGATCGCTTTACACCAGGGGATATGTTTGCTTATTTCATTTACTTTAGTATGTTGGTTGGTCCTATTCGTCGTTTGATGACGATGCTAGAAACATTCCAACAAGGTTGGGCAGGGTTTGAGCGTTATATAGAATTGATCAATGAACCGATTACTATTAAAGATAATGCTAATGCATATGAATTAGTTGATGTTAAAGGTAATATTACGTTTGATAATATTAGATTTAGTTACGGCGAAGATAAGGGTCATGTACTTGATGGCTTTAGCTTGGATATTAAACAGGGTGAGATGGTAGCTCTAGTTGGTCCAAGTGGTGTTGGTAAGACTACGATTGCACAACTTATTCCTAGGTTCTATGAAATATCTAGCGGTAGTATTTATGTTGATGAGCACAATATTCAGGATGTTACTTTGAGGTCTTTGCGTCATCATATTGGATATGTTCAGCAGGATGTGACGATTTTCTGGGGTACTATAGGTGAGAACATTGCGTATGGTAAACCAGATGCAACAATGAGTGAGATTATTGAGGCGGCTAAGAAAGCTAAGATACATGACTTCATTGAGAGTTTACCAGAAGGGTATAATACGATGGTTGGAGAACGAGGGGTTATGTTGTCAGGTGGGCAGAAGCAAAGAATCTCGATAGCTCGTATTTTCTTACGTGACCCAGCTATCTTGATACTTGATGAAGCAACGAGTGCATTAGATAATATTACAGAGAGTGCAATTCAAGAAAGTCTTGAAGAGTTATCAAAAGGTAGAACCGTTGTGGCAATAGCCCATAGGTTAAGTACCATTCATAATGCTGATAAGATTGTAGTTATGGGCAAAGAGGGTATTGTGCAGATGGGTACTCATGAAGACTTATTGGATGAATCTGGTCATTATAGAGCGTTATATGAGGCAAGTACAAAATCATTAGATTAGCATAAGAGACGGGTTATCTCGTCTTTTTTTATTGTCTCATTAGTAATATGAATATGGTACAATGAATAGGTATGGAGGTATTTTAATGAAAGATTTAACAATGGTAATTTTAGCAGCAGGTATGGGAAGTCGCTATGGCGGTCTTAAACAGATTGATAAGTTTGGGATTAATGGTGAAGCTATCATCGATTTCTCAATCTACGATGCAATTGCAGCGGGATTCAATAAAATTGTATTAATTATTAGAAAAGAACATGAGGAGATATTTGAAGAGGTGTTAGTAGCACCAATTCGTAAGCACGTTCAAGTTGAATATGCGTTTCAAGATATCAACGATGTTCCAGATTGGTTTGAAGTTCCTAATGGACGTGTTAAGCCTTGGGGAACTACGCATGCTTTACTGAGTGCTAGGTCATTAGTAGATAGTCCTTTTGTGATTCTTAATGCGGATGATTATTATGGGAAGCAATCATTTGTTGAAATGGCAAAGTTTTTACAAACTGTTGAAGGTAATAATGGCGCAATGATGGGTTATGTATTGAACAATACTTTAACAGACCATGGTACAGTTACACGTGGTATTTGTGAAGGTAAAGAAGGTTATTTAGTTAAGGCTGTTGAAACACATGGTATTAAAAGAACAGCTGATGGAGTTGTGTCTGAAGATGGGAATCTATTACCTGATGATTCTTTAGTTTCAATGAACTTCTGGGGCTTTACTCCAGCTGTCTTTGATTTAATGTCAGAAAAGTTTGAAGTGTTCTTAAAGGAAGAAGCTTTAGTTGATGTTGAGAAGTCAGAAGCTCTTTTACCAAATGACGTAGCGGCCTTGATTGCTGATAATAAGTTGAATGTTAAGATTCTACAAACTCCTGATCAATGGTTTGGGGTTACTTACCAAGAAGATAAACCACGTGTTCTTGCTCAGTTTGAAGAGTTCCAAAAGACAGGTGTTTATCCAGAAAAACTTTGGGACTAATTATTTGATTTAAATATTAAAATGGCAAATAGGTTAGTGCTTTCATTAAAGAGTACGAACCAGAAGTTGTGAGAATTGATTTTTATTATCCTCGGATCGTATACCAAGAACTAATAATTTCAAGGAGGTAGTGTAATGAATAGTTTCGAGTACTATAATCCAGCTAGAATTATATATGGCTTAGATTCTTTGAATGAACTTGTAACTCAAGTTAAAGTTTTGGGAAACAGGATTCTTCTTCACTATGGTCAGTCTTCAATTAAGAAGACAGGTCTATATGATGAAGTAATGAGTTTATTGAGTAAAGCTGGAGTTGATGTTTATGAGTTAAGTGGTGTTGTTGCCAATCCAGAAATAGACTTAGTACATATAGGTGTAGAGATGTGTAGAAAGTATGATATTGATGGTATCTTAGCTGTGGGTGGTGGAAGTGTTATTGACTCTGCTAAAGGCATTGCGGCTGGTGCTGTTATGGATATTGATATTGAGGATGCCTACTTTAGTAACTTAGAAATTACGGATGCGCTTCCTGTTGGTTGTGTTCTTACGATACCTGCTGCTGGTAGTGAGAGTTCTAATTCTAGTGTTGTGACTGTACATGATGGTAAACATAAGCGTTCTATTAAAGGTGAAGCGATTATGCCTAAGTTTGCGATTATTAATCCAAGACTCTTTACTACTTTAAGTAGAAGTCAAGCGGCGGCTGGTATCGCTGATATTATGTCGCATTTACTTGAGCGTTATTTTACTCATACAGAGCATGTTGATTTTACAGATCGTTTACTTGAGGGAGCTATGATGACTGTAATTAAGTATGGCCCTTATGTTATTGATAACTTAGATGATATCGATGCTTGGTCTGAGATTGGTTTTGTGGGTAACTTGGCTCATAATGGTTTATTAGGTATGGGACGCGAACAAGATTGGGCAAGTCATCGCATTGAACATGAACTTAGCGCAAGATATGGTATCGCGCATGGTTTAGGTTTGGGGATAGTATTCCCAGCTTGGATGAAGTATGTTTGTGATGAGAATCCAAATCGATTTAAACAGTTCGCAAAACGAGTATTTAATATAACAGGAGAGGATGCTGTTAATAGAGGTATCTTAGCCTATGAACAGTTTATCAAAGATATGTATCTACCTGTTCGTCTATCTGAGGCGGGTATATTAGATACCGATATTGATTTTATGGTTTCGAATGCATTTGAAAATAGAGAAGATACATTTGGTAACTTTAAAAAGATTCGAAAAGAAGATATGAGAAATATACTTGAAATTGCACAGTAAGGAGGAAGTTCCTCCTTTTTATTATGTTATAATTAGCGTATTATGAAAGATAAAACACAAAATGTTATATATGTTGGGATTGTGATAAATGCCCTTCTATTTGGAAGTAAAATGTGGATTGCTTATATATCGAAATCACAGACGATGATGGCTGATGCTATAAACAACTTCTCAGATATTTTAGCGACGATCATAATGTTTATTGGTGTGAGGTTAGCTCTTAAACCAGCTGATAGACATCACCCCTATGGTCATGAGCGCTTTGAGCTAATAGGCGGATTCTTAGTTTCAATATTAATGCTATATTTGGGAGTTGATCTAGTTAGGTCAAACTTAAGTAATGCAAGCGGAGTTGGATTTAATAAGTATGTGTTGTGGATTGCGCTTATCTCTATTGGACTAAAGGGATTGTTATGGGGTTTATATAAGAAGTCATATGAAGCAAATAAGTCACCAATATTAGTGGCTGGTATATCGGATAGTCGCAATGACGTTATACTGTCGACCACAATTGTACTTAGTGTTTTAGCGGAACTAATATTCTCATTGAACTTAGATAGAATCATGGGGATAATTATATCGATAATTATCATAATTGATGCTCTTAGAATGATTCGTGAGTATATGAGTTTATTGATAGGGGAGCGACCGGACAATCAAAAGATTGTTGTGATTGAACGTATTATTAAGGCTCATAAGAATGTACTTGGTTATCATGATTTGATAATTCATGAATATGGTTCTAGAAATGGCTTTGCGAGTGTTCATATATCAGTAGATAGTTCAATGAGCTTAACAGATGCCCATCATATTACTGAGAAGATAGAGGAAGCTATATTTATTCAGACTAAGTTGCAATGTGTTGTTCATATTGATCCTGTAGATAAAAATGACGATACATTGAATAGTATTAAGTCTATATTAAATAGTATGTTGGATCAGGAAGCGTGTTTTGAATCGTATCATGATATTAGAATTAAGAATAAAGTGTTATATATTGAGTTTGTGGTAGTTTCTGGTTGTGATTTACAGGATAGTGTCTTATTTGATATTGCCTTGTCATACCTTAAAGAAACTGGTTATATTTTGGAATTAGAGTTTGATAGAAATTACTTACTAAGTAAGTAAATATCGTGATTGTGTGATGTAAAGAGAGTTAATTGCTATTTCTTGACAATAGGTCATAAATCTATAAAATTAGAATCGTAGAGGTATTAATATGAATAAAAAAAGACAAGGAAGATTCATGGTGATTGTGAGTGCTGTTGTATCGCTTATTGTGATTGCAGTTACAGGTGGATTTTATATTAGAACCATGGGTCAAAATACAGATATTGATTCCAGTGGAATCAAAAAGGATGAAGCATATTCAATTAGAAATAATGCAACTTCTTATCAAAAAGAGTTATATGAATCGTTAAAGGTTGCTATGAAAGAAGAAGTCGTGGATAAAAATGAAGTTGCCGGTTTGGTCGCTGAAAATTTTGTGGCTGATTTCTACACATGGACGAATAAGTTTAGGTTAAATGATGTAGGTGGTATTCAGTTTGTATATGAGCCCATTCGTGCAAGTGTATTTGCGAACGCACAAAATACAACATATCTTGACATGTATTATTACCTTAAGAATGGTGGGGTAGGTAAGACCCTTGAGGTCATGAAGACAGAGAGTTCTAATGCCAGAGTAATTCGTACTTTTATTAATGATGAAAAGGGTACAGAGGAGCGCATTGATCCAATTACTAAGAAGCCTGTTAAGGGTGTAATTTATAATGCGATTCAAGTGGATGTTAAGTGGGAATATAGAGATAGTGTTGTGTTAGATACTCAGGATTATGAGTCAAGCGCAACTATTACACTAATAGAGAATGACAAGGGTCATTTTGTGATTGTTGAGGTGGCTGAGTATGGGGATTAAAAAAATATTTAATAAAATTATTAATTCACCAGCTATCGGTTTACTATCGCTGTTGGTTCTTAATGTTATCGTAGTTTATTTTGTGATTAATATCAGTCGCTTTATTACAATCAAGCGAGATATTTTTATTGTAATCTTATTGGGATTAGTTGGTGCTATTTTGCTCGCAAATATTATGTTTGCGATTGGATATGGAATGCGATATAAGTTCGCACGTAAGTTATACTTGGGAGTATCAGTATTACTAATTTTAGTTATTGGTGTTGGTTCTGTTTATGTATACAGATTTAATAGAGTAACCAATACGATTATAGATAAAGAGTTAAGTGAAACAACGGAATATTCATTCATTACTGTTAATGAAGGCCAGAGTTTGGACAATATGTTTCCAGAAACAAGGATTGGTTATGTTGGTCAAGACGATCATTATAATGAGACAGTAGATAAAGAGATTGCTAAGCACTCTTCCCAAGTGGACGTAGTTGTATATGAATCTTATCAAGACTTATTCCATGAACTATTAAATCGTCGTGATCTTGATGTTGCCATTGTTCCTAAGCAGTTTAATCGATATGTTGAAAACTTTGAAGAAGCGGCACAGGAGTTGTTGTTTGATGCGACTATCCTTCGTACATTTGATATTACTACTTCTGTAGATATCGGTAGTAATGCTAATGTTTTAAAGGAACCATTTACAGTGTTGATGATGGGTCTGAATGATAACTTAGCGGATTCAATAATGTTGATAACGGTTAATCCACAAACACTTCATATTACGATGACCAGTGTTGGTCGTGATATGTATGTTCCAATTGCTTGTTATAGTGGTAACAGACCTGATAAGATAAATCACTCGCGTGGAAGAAGTCGTCAATGTATGATTGATACCATTGGGGATTTATTTGAAATTGATATTGATTTCTTTTTTGAAACGGATTTCTTTGCTTTAATTAAGGTTGTTGATGCACTTGGTGGACTTGAGTTGGACGTTCCACATGAGTTTGGTCGTATGTTACCTATTGATGGTAAGCCAGGGGAGCGTGAGTGGGTATTTGTTCCTGCGGGACGTAATTTATTGAATGGTAAGCAAGTGGTTAACTTTACTCGTGAACGTAAGACGTTTGCTCGCGGGGACTTCCAACGTCAACTCAATCAACAGTATGTATTACGGGAACTTGGGTTAAAGGTTGTTAATGAATCAAAAAGTAATTTTAATAATTTCTTTAAAGTAATCGAGGCAGCTGAAAGTAATATTAGTATGAATTTCTCTGTTCATAATGAACTATCACCTTTAATTGGGTATATGCTTAATAATATTGCAGCATCACCGGTTGATCCTTTATCAACATTTGTAATTCAGAACTCTCAGGTAACTGGTATAACTCCAACTGTAAATGGTATGAGTGTTGTTGTTCCTTATAGTAAGAGTTTAGAGGATAATAAGGCTATTATTCATAATAACTTATCGACTGTTGTTAAGGAACCACAAAGAAAGAGATTTGTTTTTAATGCTAATAATCCATTTGAGTTTGATATTAAAACTCATGCAGGTAAGTACTATGGTGGTAATGTGGCGTGGCCCAATAAACCACCTGTAGATACTCCTGATACTGAGAAACCTCCAGTTGAGCAACCTGGTAATGTGTTTGTTGTTCCAAATATGATGGATGGTACGATGAGTCTCGATGAAGCCTTAGCATGGGGTAAGAATAATAACGTAGAGATTAAAATTAGAAAGATAACTGAAGAGAATCAAAATTTGGATAAGTATTCTGATAAGCAAATCATTAACCAAACAGTTGATCCGGATAAGTATGACTCTAAACCTAAGTCAATAACCCTGTCTGTTGTTTATAAGTCTGAGAAACCAGATGTAGAACCTCCAGGGGAAGAGACTAAACCACCAGTAGTTAATGTTCCAAACTTCAAGACATATTATGAAGCGAAGAAATGGGCGGATGCTAATAAAGTGGCTATTAAGTTTAATATAGATGTTAATGTAGATGAGATCGATGAGTATATATATCATGATCGAACTGTTGAGTATGATGCTAATAATAAAGTAGTATCAATCAC
Organism: uncultured Erysipelothrix sp.; assembly: GCA_964514505.1. Classification (GTDB taxonomy): domain Bacteria; phylum Bacillota_I; class Bacilli_A; order Erysipelotrichales; family Erysipelotrichaceae; genus Erysipelothrix. The sequence goes on from CAZEQW010000047.1 coordinate 8,461, forward strand.
TCTCATAATGAAAAGAAAAGCGTAGAGTTAAAATCTACGCTTATTATATGGTAATATAAATAAATAAAGAGGTATGCTTATGAAACATATATTTATCGTTAATCCGACTTCTGGAAATGGTGATTATAGACGCGTAGTAAAATGGTTGGATGAAAACTTAGATCCCAATAGTTATGAAGTTCATTATACAGAGTATGAAGGGCATGCAACTGAGATTGCAAGTCGATATAAAGAAGGTGTTTACCTTTATTCTGTAGGGGGAGATGGTACTGCCTTTGAGGTTCTAAATGGACTGAATCTTGAAGTGCCTTTGTCGCTTATACCAGCTGGAACTGGAAATGATTTCTTCAAAATGTTTAAATTTGATGGTAGTTTAGAAGAGTTGGTTAAAAAATCTATTGAAAACCAAAACATAATTAATGTTGATTTTGGTGAAGTGAATGGAAAGAGATTTTTGAATTGCTCTAATATAGGTCTTGATGCAGATGTAAATGCCTATGCTAATACAATTAGGCCAAAGTATATTAACAGAAAATTTGTATATGCCTATAGTGCAATCGTTAAAATATTTTCGATGAAGCCAACTAAGTTAGACATTATTGCTGATGGAGAAATTATTAAAAAGGATATAACTCTTTTTTCAATCATGAATGGTCGCTGGTATGGTAATGGCTTTAAGAGTGCGCCCAATGCTTTAGTTGATGATGGATTATTTGATGTATGTATGGTAGATGCACTGAGTATCCCAAGGGCTCTTTTCTTGGTTTCTAAATATTTTAAAGGAACACATTTAGGGCTTAAGGAAGTTGAGATGAAGCATCTTAAGAGATTGACAATCTCATCAAATAAGCCAATAACATATGGATGTGATGGAGAAATATTTACAGATAGTGTATTAGAGTATCAAATTCATGAGAATGCATTAAAGTTAAGAGGACCTGACACGATTTATTGAAGGTAGGGCATTGTACATTACAATGATAATAATTGTGCTATAATTGTATAGATGATTTAGGAGGGTATTGAGATGGAAGTAGTAAATAAAAGTAATTTTAATGAAGCAGTTGAAGAAGGCGTTGTATTAGTAGATTTTTACGCAGACTGGTGTGGACCATGTAAGATGATTGCGCCAATCTTAAAAGACGTTCAAGAAGAAATGGGCGACAAAGTTAAAATCATTAAAGTCGATGTGGACAATGATGGTGAATTAGCACAACGTTATGATGTTATGTCAATTCCTACATTAGTAGTCTTCAAAGATGGTAAGCCTGTTAACCGTCGTACTGGGTTCATGCCTAAGGTTGAACTTATCAAATTTATTGAAAACGTATAAAAACTAAGTCAAACGACTTAGTTTTTTTTATGTGTTAAATGGTATGCATCCAAAGGTAACTCCAAGAGTGTCTTTATATTTGTATGCCTCTTTTTGTAAAGTGGTAGTATGTTTTAACTTTAATATTTCATTCATATCATCTGTACCATAAATTCTAATAAATGGTTGTCTTGAGTTTAAACCCCTTGCGATTGGTTCGAACCTTTTACAAAACTGAACAATCTTGCTGTCATTAGGAAGTATGTCCCTTAATGATGCATCAATGAGCCATGTTCTACAAATGAAGTAATCAATACTTAAATCTTTATAGTATGT
>CAZEQW010000048.1:0-10019 GCA_964514505.1 uncultured Erysipelothrix sp.
ACACGACCTTGCCATGGTTGAGACGGGAGTTCGATTCTCCTCACCCGCTCCAATAAGTTTAAATATATAACCCTCAATTTCGAGGGTTTTTTTAATGTCCATTACAAGTTAAAAGTTATCCTTACTCTCAAAAACTATAACAACAATAAAACTACACTCTAAACGATCACTATCACTAAATGTATTTAATTACTTTTTAAAAGTTAAAGTTTTGATTACTTCTACTAAGGTATTAAAATCATGATTTTTAACATATGAGGCAAAACTAATTGATTAATTAATAATGATTGAGCAATAAATAAAATGCCCCACTCCGTAAAGAGTGAGGCACTACTGAATCCATTACAAATATTTAATAGATTCAGTTGGTTATTACTGCGCGAGTATCAACCATCATAAGAAGCGGTAGATAATGTGCAGCAACTTCTAAACCCAATATTCTTCTCATCATAATACCACTCCTTCCTTCGACTATATTATAGCATATTTCCATCAAATTATTAAATTAATACGCCATAAATCCATCAAAATAAAGTTTAATCTACTTTCAATCTTTGTTTGCATACTTATCAATATTAAAGCAATATTTTAAAAAGGGATGTATGATACACTACATCCCTTTGTTGTAAATACTTAAATACTTTTTAGTCTCATTATGTCCTATAGAACTTCTTTTTCAATCATTAAGATATCATCAACTGTAAAGGTCTTACCAGCATCTTGCGAGTAATATGCTGCCAACTCCTTAAAGAATGGTTCTGGGTCAATACTTGATTCAGGTGCAATAACACCCTTTTCAGTGATTAAACCTTTACCCATCATATACGTACCAATGGCCTGACCAGAATTATTATAAGCAGCTGAATCATGAACCCCCATTTGAACACGACAAGTATACCGAACACGTTCGCCATCTTTAGTTCCCTCAGCAATTACAGCTTGACCACCCCAAACACCACGATCTTGCCAAATATCAGTTCCCCTAAACATTGGCTTATCAATACCTTTAGGAGGATATAAAGCATCCTTATGCCCCCTTGCTTCAAGACGAAGTTTACGCATTACTTCAGGCATAATAGAACCTAAACAAGCACAGAAATCATTAATCTTTAAGAAACGAGCTAAAGTAATTGGTTCAGCATGACCAATATAGTATGATTCCGCTCTACCTAATGGCTCATCAAAATCAACCCACTCACCATGCTCAAGAGCTTCAATAGTATCCCACTTACCATTTTTCCATATTGGAATTTCCCCTGTACCAACATGAATCAAATGTTCCCAAGCAGCTTCAGACATTAAACCACCCTCAGCAGCCGCTTCTAAATAAGTACCCTTAATCATATCAGCAGGAGGATTAGTGATTGCCCATGCAACCTTGATACTATCACACTCATCCAACATATCATAAACAACTCTAGCCTGAACATTACTAATACCCGGCGTTGTACCCATACAAATTAAAGCACTAATACCAGCTTCCTTAGCTTTCTCATCTAAACCAAGTAACATTTCAGCAGCATCATGATCATCACAAACGTCAACATAGTCAACACCCGCTTCAATGATAGCCTCTAATACCGGAACACCAAACTTAGTGTACGGCCCAACACAGTTTAAAACAACATCAAAGTCCCTAGCAGTTTCAATCAACTTTTCTCTATCAAGAGCATCAAGTTGCATAACCTCAATCTTATCTGAATTTAATCTATTCGCAACCGCAGTTACTTTCTCAAGATTAATATCCGTCATTACGATACGTGAAACATCTGGATAATTAGCTAAATAGCTGACCCCTCCAGACGCCATAGAACCTGCACCACCTAAAACTAATACTTTCATAATTTCACCTTCCTTATTAAAAGTTTATCATAGAAGCGCTTACATTTGTTAATGTATTAACAAACTTTTTCTGTAATAGTCATCTATTTCACCTTAAAACCTATGATATAATAGTAAGTGGTGAAAATAATGACAAAAAGCACAAACTTTATTTACTCAAACGACAATAAGCAATATCATACTTATAACTACTATACGCGCAACCACTATGGATCCAAAGTTTTTAAAGTATGCATTGATGCTGGTTTTAGCTGTCCTAACCGAGACGGAACTATTACAACAGGCGGATGTGTATTTTGCTCGGAGCGCGGAAGCGGCGATATGATTCTTCAAACCCAAGATTTACAAAAGCAGATAGAACACGGCTTTGAACTCATGCGTAATAAATGGCCCGACGCAAAGGCCATCGCCTACTTCCAATCATATACCAACACACACGGTTCCTTACAGAAACTAAAGGAACTATATGAACCCTTCTTTTACGACGACCGCTTTATTGCTATTGACATAGCAACGAGATCTGATTGCCTCGATGACGAAAAGATCGCCTGGTTTAAAGAAATGAGCAAGATTAAAGAAGTTAACTTTGAGATAGGATTACAATCAATCCATGATACAACATCAAAGTGGATGAACCGCGGACACGATTTAGATTCTGTAACCAAAATAGTAAATCAACTAAAGAAAGCCAACCTTAAAGTATGCCTTCATATTATCAATGGCTTCCCAAATGAAACTATTGATATGATGATAGAAACAGCTCAATACTGTGCTCAGTTAAAACCAGATATGCTAAAAATACATATGTTACACATCACAAAAAACACACCACTTGGCGATCAATACATGCAAGAACCCTTCACATTACTATCAAAAGAAGTATACGTGGACCTAGTTGTTAAGCAACTAGAAATTCTTCCTCCTGAAATCATAATCGCAAGATTAACAGGCGACGCAATGGCAGATGACTTATTAGAACCTATGTGGACTTTACGAAAAGTATCCGTATTAAACGACATAGATAAACTACAAAAGAAACGAAACTCATACCAAGGTAAATACTATAAAAAGAACTCCGATTAATATCGGAGTTTTTACTTACGCTTATTTATTGGAATATACTCTTTATATCCACCTAATGTTACATATCCTGGTCTCATTATCTTAGTATCCGTGATTTGTTCAAGGCGATGCGCAGACCACCCTGCCATCCTAGAAACCGCAAATAAAGGTGTATATAACTCAAGAGGAATATTTAACATCTCCATAATAAAAGAAGAATAAAGATCTATATTACCACTAGGTTGGTATGATAGGCCTTTTTTATTTTGAATCAACCTACCACCGATCTCTTCAATATCTAAAACTAACTGCAATGACTCAACACAACCCTTTTCTCTAGCTAACTTAATACACTCTTCTTTAATTAACTTCACCCTAGCATCTGATTTAGTATACACAGCATGGCCAATTCCATAAATAAGACCTTTATTATCATAAGCCTTCCCCGACAAGATATCTCTTAGATAGTCTTCAAGAACATCTTTATCAGTGTATTCAATCTCATTTCTTATATGATTCACCATATCATGAACCTTAAGATTAGCGCCACCATGTTTAGGTCCTTTTAGAGATCCAATAGCCGTAGCCATAGCAGAATACGTATCAGTGCCAGTAGAGCTCACTACATGCGTCGCAAACGTAGAATTATTGCCCCCACCATGCTCAGCTTGAACCATCATCAACATATCCAATAGCGCGACTTCATCCATCGTATACATATCATGACCAAATATCATATAGAGAATATTTTCAGCCAAAGACAGATTAGGCAAGGGCCTATTAATCATCAAATCATCTCCATCAAAACTATGTCGCTTAGAATGATAACTATATGCCATAATCAAAGGAGCCTTAGCTATTAACTTCAACGATTGCTCCAAGACATTTAAAATACTAACATCGTCTGCCCTATCATCATATGAATACAGAGTCAAAAATGCCCTTTGCATCTTGTTCATTATATTCTTAGCAGGTATTTTAATTATTACATCCTCAACATAACCATCCGGGAATACTTGATAAGAAAACAATAGCTTTTTAAACTCTATTAACTCACTAGAGTTAGGTAATTTATTAAACAACAAAAGAAAGATAACCTCTTCAAACCCAAATCTATTCTCTAAACTTATACCTTCCATTAAGTCGCTCAAAGCTATACCACGATAAAACAACTCGCCATCAACAGGGACTTTCATGTCATTCACAATTTCATATCCCTTAACTTCAGCAATCTTAGTAATACCTACTAAAACACCTGTACCATCCTCATTACGAAGACCACGCTTAACATTATGCTCATGATAACTAGTTGGTTCAATATAACTTTCCAGTTCAATTTTATCAGCCAGTTTTTTTAGAATATCACTCACAATCTTCTAACCTCCTGACATATCATACTCCCTAAACATGAAGTAGAAGCACTACCATTCAAATCAGAGGTCCTATTATCAACAACACTCAAAACATTATCAATGGACTTACGAAGTCTTTTCGCTGCTTCGTACTCTTTCAAATAATCAAGCATCATCGCGCACGACAACAACATGGCAACAGGATTCGCAAGATTCTTACCAGCGATGTCAGGTGCACTGCCATGTACTGCTTCAAAAATTGCACAATCAACACCAATATTTCCACTAGCAACTAATCCCAAACCACCAATCAAACCCGCTGCTAAATCACTCAAAATATCCCCATATAGATTAGAGGTAACAATAACTTGATAACTCTCTGGCCTCATTACTAACTGCATACACATATTATCTACTAAAACCTCTTCCAACATAATTTCATGATACAACGCTCCAACTTCTCGGGCAACCCTCAAAAACAGACCATCTGATAACTTCATGATATTAGCTTTAGTAACAACAGTTACTTTCTTAAGTTTGTGCAACCTAGCATACTCAAATGCCTCCTTAACAATCCGCTCTGTTTTAAAGCGTGTGATTACCTTAACCGAATGAGCTTCATCATCAGACACCTGTTCTTCAATCCCTGCATATATATCTTCAGTATTCTCTCTAAAGATTATCAAGTTAACATCATCATACTTTGTTTCTAAATTAGAAACATTCCTAATAGGACGCACATTCGCAAACAAGTCAAAATGCTTACGAAGCGCAACATTCACACTCCTAAAACCAGAACCAATTGGCGTAGTCAGCGGACCTTTAAGTGCAACCCTATTACGATCAATACTCTTAAGAAGACTATCCGGGATAAACTCACCAACAGAAGCATACGCTTCAAGACCTGCTTTTTGGATATCCCACTCAATATCTACCCCCAGTGAATCTAAAACATCAACACAGACATCACTAATTTCAGGTCCAATTCCATCTCCTTTGATTAAAGTTATCTTATGCATTCTCAAACCCCCAGTTACCAGCCTTCACAAAATTCAAATAACCACCAACTTTAAGAATCTCACGCTCACGAGAAGAGGCATCAAAACCAGCCCAATAACTCTCATCCTTAGTCTTATTATAAACCTCAATCAAACCCGCACCATCAACAATATTTCCAACACTAACTAACTCGAGCTCATCATACTCCTCTATATTGTCATAATCAGAAGCATCTTCAAATACCAAAGGAACAATCCCAGAGTTAATTAAATTAGATCTATGTATTCTAGCAAACGACTTAACCAAAACGGCCCTAACACCCAAATGAAGAGGCACTAAAGCAGCATGCTCACGACTTGACCCCTGACCGTAGTTATCTCCTCCAACAATAAAACCACCACCATGCTTAATAGCACGATCTTTAAAATCATCAACTAAAGTACTAAAACTAAACTCAGCTAAATAAGGAATATTAGAACGATATGGTAAGAGTTTAGCATTAGAGGGCACTATATCATCCGTCGTAATATTATCTCCGGCTTTCAATAACACCTTACCAATTATATCCGACTCTAAAGGTTTCCCTATTGGAAACGGCTTAATATTAGGTCCCATTTCAACTTCTAAAAGCTCATGTTTTACCTCAGGAAAAATAAAATAGTGATCAACTTTCCCATATGACTCAGGTTCCTCAAAGATAAACTGAAGATCAAGATCGCTTGGATCACTTAGATAACCCTCTACAGCAGAAACAGCCGCAGTCTCAGGACTCACCAAATAAACTTGTGCATCCTTTGTTCCTGATCGACCTAAGAAATTACGATTAAACGAACGTAATGAAACTGCACCAGACTTAGGTGCCTGACCCATACCAATACATGGTCCACAAGCTGACTCCAATATACGAGCCCCTGAAGCAATCAGAGTTGCCAATGCTCCATTCTCAGCTAACAATCTCAATATATTACTTGAACCAGGTGCAATAGCCAAACTAACATCAGGGTGAACTTGCTTACCCTTTAGAATCGCAGCAACCTTCATCATGTCAGCATAAGAAGAATTAGTACAACTGCCAATCACAACTTGATCAACCTTAATACGATCTTTTAAAGTTTCACTAACACCCACAACATTATCAGGACTATGAGGCTTAGCAGTCATCGGCTTCAAAGCACTCATATTCACTTTAATCACTGAATCATATACTGCATCTACATCTGCATCTAAAGCAACATAATCACCTTCACGATTATGACGCTTCAAGTAATCTAAAGTGTTTTCATCACTTGGAAATATTGAAGTAGTCGCACCTAACTCAGCCCCCATATTGCATATAGTCGCACGATCTGTCACAGATAGATTAGCAACACCCGGCCCACCATACTCCATAATATAGCCAACACCACCTTTAACACTAAGTTTTTGCAATACATGAAGAATAACATCCTTACCATTCACAAAATGACCCAATGACCCACTTAACTCAACCTTAAATACTCGAGGTGTAGTTAAGAAATAGATTCCTTGCGCCATCCCTATCGCAACATCCAAGCCCCCAGCCCCAATTGCTAAAGCACCCACACCACCACATGTTGGTGTGTGCGAGTCTGAACCAATCAAAGTTGTTCCTGGCTTCGCAAAACGCTCCAAATGAACCTGATGACAAATTCCACCACCAGGTTTAGAATATACAACTCCATGCCTAAGCGCACTACTTTTTATAAATGCATGATCATCCGCATTCTCAAAACCAGCTTGCAACGTATTATGATCAATATACGCTACAGAAAGGTCAGTTTTAACCTTACCAATATCCATCGCTTCCAGTTGCAAATAAACCATAGTACCTGTTGAATCCTGAGTTAGAGTCTGATCTATCTTAATCACAACCTCCTGACCCGGAATCAACTCACCTGAAACTAAATGATTTTCTAAAATCTTATAAGCCAATGATCTACCCATAGTCAAAACCTCCCTATTCAATTTGAATTATTATACACAAATGAAAACTAATATACAATTAAAAACGACAAGTTTACACTCCACAAACACACTTTAGTCAATTAAAGGGACAAATATAAAAAAATAACTGAAAATCAGTTATTAATTTTAGATGTTATTTCAACAGGATTAACCTCAGAGTTATGATAAATCTTAGCATAAGCCAAGCGCCCCCCTGTTCGATCAGTAAAGAAATTTTCAACCATTAGGATAGGACTCCCTAGATTCATATTCAATAGCTTCGCATATTGAACTGGTACAATAGTTGGAACAAAACGTTGCGTCACAACAGTCTCTTCATTCAAGAATTGATTAAAGTTCTTCCAGTTAATCATATTATTAAGCTCTTCGTCAGTAATAGAGCGACGCTCAACATAAAACTCCTCAATCGCATAAGGAACATTATCAATCGACATAATACGAATCATACGCACTACCTGATCCGCAGGACGCACATCCAAAGCCTTCTGCAAAGAAAAACTAGAATAAGATTTCACGTCAAAATAAAGAACACGATAACTAACTTCATCATTAACCATTGTGTCTATCAACGTATTCTTCTTCGCTGTTGTAATATCAGCCACATACGTACCACGCTTAGCATCACGATAAAGAATGCCCTCATCGACCAACTCATCGATGGCCTTACGTACCGTCATTCTGCTCGCCTGATAACTATGTGCTAAAACCCTCTCACTTGGAATCGGATCATTAGCATGTAAAGATCCAATCTCAACTAGCATCTTATTTTTGATGCGCTTATATATCGGTAAACTCATACTACTCCTTAACCCCTTTTATAACAAAAGAACCCCAACTAAAATTATTTTATCATACCTAAGTAAAATCTCAATATTTCACTACAAATTCACTACTTCTTTTTATCACGATAATGTTTAAATAACACTACACCAGCAACCAAGTATAAGAACAGTCCCAAGATCATCAAAGAACTAAACTCCTTATTAGTTGAAGATATAATAATAAAAATTGAAGCCAATGAAACAAGTGACCACATCCATTTATCCATAATAACTCCTTACATAAAATAAGAGAGAGGTATGCCCCCCTCTCCTATTAATTATAACCTAATTAGTACGACTATTCAGCAACAGTTGCATCTTCGTTGTTAGCAATAACTACGAATACACCCCAGATACCAACACCTACTAAGATATTCACTAATGCCATTAGCGCACCAGCAAATGAGAATCCAGTAGCTAACCATGCATAAATTACTGGTGGAATTACCCAAGGAACAGTAATATGTACAGGTGGTATAAGACCAGCAGCTGTAGCACCGTATGCCAGAATTACTTGCACCGTTGGTACTAGTAAGAATGGAATAAAGTAAATTGGGTTCAATACGATTGGTAAACCAAAGATAACTGGTTCGTTAATGTTAAAGATACCCATTGGTAGTGAATAAGTCGCTACCGCACGTGCATCAGCACGCTTAGATAATACTAAGATAGCAATAATCAAAGCAAATGTAGAACCAGATCCACCCATCCATGAGAATGCGTCGAACGATCCCTTAACCCACAAGTGAGGTAAACCTTTAGCAGTTTGATTTACTTCATAGAAGTTAGTGTTATTGTTTTGAGCAGTCATGTAGATTCCCTCAAGAACTGGTGCTAAAACGTTAGGACCGTGAAGACCAAAGAACCAGAATAGTGAAACTGAAAGCGAAACAATAATTACAGAGAATACGTTTTGTGATAAGTGCATAAATGGTTGTTGAACCAATGTATTAATCAACGTTGGTAAATCTCCAACTGCTACATTACCAATAGTAACAGGATTCTCCCCCAAGAACCAAGCAACTAAAGATATAGCATAAAGAGCAACTGTACCTGGAACGATTGAGGCAAATGCCTTCGAAACCGCTGGAGGTACTTCATCAGGTAACTTAATAATAATATTAGCATTCATTAACTTAGCATAAATAAATGAAGTGAATCCACCAACTAATAAAGCCGTGAACATACCACCAGTATTTAAGAAGCCCCAGTTAATATTCCCCCATGCACCAAACGCGACATTAATAACTTCACCTTCAGCTAATAAAGCTTCAAAGCCTGCAGTAGCATTAGTAATATCAACAGCAACTGATGCTGATTGAGGAATTGTAATGATAAATGATGCGAAAGCAACTAAGCCTCCAGCAACAGGGTTAACATCATATGCTTCTGAGAAGTGGTATCCAACAGCAAATGCTAGAACCGCACTCAAGATAGCTAGTGTTCCCCACCAAACATATCCATTAATACCGATTAACCAACCAAATGCACTAGTAATACCAGGCATCTTATATTCTGTAGGTAAATCACGAACCAATACGTTTAATAACGTAGCAATAGATCCCGCCATAGTAATAGGCATGATCGAAATAAATGAGTCACGAATCGCGACTAAGTGTTTTTGTGAACCAATTTTAGCAGCAACTGGCACAAAGTGTTTTTCCATCCAATTTGTAAAAGCTTGCATTTTTTTCTCCTATATTTTACTTATATATATGTGTGATACAATTTTCATTGTATAAGTTTCTTGGTATCAAAATATAGTTCCTCCTTTCCTTGGTATATACCAAGACCTCACTAACAATATACCACATATTTTTAATGTTGCAAGTGCTTTCATGAACTTTATACCCATGATTATGTTATGAAAACACAAAAAAACACATAATCGCTACTGTTTAGTAGTGTTTATGTGTTTCATATATCAGAAAAATAACTTCACAAAATTTTCATAATCTAT
>CAZEQW010000049.1:0-9718 GCA_964514505.1 uncultured Erysipelothrix sp.
TATTGTAATTGAAAAAACAAAGTCTATTACATTGGGACAGGAAGCTGTTTTCTATAATGGAATGGAATGTCTAGGTGGGGGGCGTATTGCCCGTGTATTTGATTTAAATAACCAGGAGGTCTTTTATGACTGAGAATGAGTTTGTTGAAGTAGAGTATACTGAAGTAGTAGAAGAAGTTAGACCTGAGTTTACAGCAAAGGATACTGGAAAATTACTATTAGTTTACTTTATAGGTAGTATGCTTATTTTCCCTATTATTGGTGGAGTATTGGGGGCTATTATTGCACTTGTGATGGGTCTTGGAGCTGATGATCCTGATTTAATCACGTATGCTATGTTCTTTAGTGAGTTGATGGCAACAGGTGTCTTATTGAAGTTGACCTTTGATATCTTAAAGTATGACTTTAAAGTGTTTAGAAGTGACTTAGGTAGTAATCTACTTAAGATACTTAAAAACTTCGCTTTAGCTTTTGGAGTTAGTTTCTTACTTCAAGTATTCTATGATTTTATCGGTATTAAGCAAAGCGTTAATCAAGATATGATTGTTGATTTAACCGCATCATTGCCAGTTGTTATGTTTATTACCACTGTCATTTTTGCGCCTTTAACAGAAGAAATTATCTTTAGAGGTGGTTTATATAAGGGGATGTCTAATGTAATGAGTGAGCGAGGCGCTATTATATTTAGTTCACTGTTATTTGGTGGTGTCCACCTACTGGCTGGTATTAATAGTCCACTAGAAATCTTATTTATCTTTCAATATGCTAATATGGGTTATTTTATGGCTAAGTCCTATCGTGATACAGATTCCATCTGGGGAGCTATTGGGTATCATTTCTTAAATAACTTTATTGCGATTATTGCGGTAATGTTTGGTTAGTATGAAAGATGTAATTATTGGTTTAGTAGCACGAAAGATTTTTTACAACGAATCTAATCACTATGGTGTATTTGTGATGATACCGGATTTAGTTGATGATCGTCCTATTACCATTGTTGGAAATTTTTATAATATAGAGGTTGATTCTACGTATGAGTTTACAGGACGCTACGTAGAGAATCCTCGTTTTGGTTTGCAATTTCAGGTTGATACCTTTAAGAAAGTGTTGCCAACTGAAAGAGAAGCGGTGGTTCGTTATTTAAGTGGACCATCGTTTTTGGGCATTGGTAAGATTAGTGCAGAAAATATAATAGATAAGTATGGTGTTGATGTATTGGATAAGATACGTGCTAATCCTGAGATGAAGTTAGTAGTTCGGGGTATTGGTAAGGATCGTTTAGAAAATCTAAAGCGTGTCATTTTGGATAAGAATGAGACGGATGAAGCGATTGATTTATTAAGTAGTGTTGGTATTAGTGGTAATGTGATAAGTAATGTAATTACGATGTATGGTGATGATACGCTAAACACATTAAAGGACAACCCTTATAAGCTTATGGATGAAGTAACAGGTATTGGATTTAAATTGGCAGATAAGATAGCTAAGGCACTTGGCATTGAGGATTTTGATCCTCGTCGTATCGAAGGATTAGTATTGGACCGTGTAAAGAGTCTTAGTTTTGATAATGGTCACTCTTTCATAAGTTATGAGACCTTGATTGCTAGTTTTGATGATTTCAATGGTTTGTTTCAAGAAGCCTATGATTCTCTTTTAATCAAAGGTAATATTGTCTTGGATGAAGACCGTTTGTATCACTATACACAATATGACGCTGAAGTTACAATCAGTGAATACATTCATAATATGCCATCCTATAAGAAGTATTTTGATTATCAGGATTTTGATGAGGCTTTGGTTAGTGTTGAATCAAAGATTAATATCGAGTTTGATGATAATCAAGTTGATGCCCTTAAGGGAATGTTAAGTGAGGATGTGTCGATATTAACAGGGGGACCTGGTACTGGTAAAAGTACTTTGTTATCTGGTTTAGTAGCTTTAATGCAATCAGAGTCCCCAAGTCTTCATATAACTCTATGTGCGCCTACTGGTAGGGCAGCTAAGCGTTTAACTGAGTTAACCAATGTTAATGCGACTACGATTCATTCAGCATTAAAGTGGAACTTAGATAATAATGAGTTTGGGATTAATGAGTTTAATCCATTAGATACAGATGTTGTCATTGTAGATGAGTTTTCAATGGTAGATACTTGGTTGTTAGGTAGATTAATTAAAGCCAGTAAGTATGTTAAGAAGTTTGTGTTCGTAGGAGATAAGGATCAGTTGCCTTCGGTCACTTCGGGATTTGTATTAGGAGATATGATTGCTTCAGAAGTTATTAAAGTAATTGAGTTAAAACATAACTATAGACAAGAAGAAGGATCTGAAGTAATTGATTTGGCCCTTCAAATTAATGATGGTCAGTTTAGTCTTGATGGTTTTGGTAGTGATGTACAGTTTTTTGATGAAAGATATGGTACATCAGATAAAGTGGTCATGAGTTTAGTTCGTAAGGCACTGGATAAGGGATATTCAATCTATGATATCCAAGTATTGGCTCCTCTTTATAAAGGTGCAAGCGGTATTGATGCATTAAATAGAAGTTTACAGAATACATTTAATCCTCAAGATGGTACTAAGAGAGAACGAATATCTGGAGCTCGTATATTTAGAGAAGGCGATAAAATACTTCAATTAAAGAACCAACCTGATGATGGGGTATATAATGGTGATATTGGTATTTTGGTTGAAATCGATGATGATAAGACTTTAATAGTTGATTTTGATGATGGAATCTATGTAGAATATGATAGTACATCTATTATCAACATCTCGCATGCTTATTGTATGAGTGTTCATAAAGCACAAGGAAGTGAGTACCCCATAGTTATACTATTGGCGCATCGCTATTATCGTAATATGTTGGGTAGAAGACTCTACTATACTGCGATTACACGTTCCTCTAAGTCTCTACTATTAGTAGGGGAGTATAGTGCCTTTGAGCAAGCCGTTGAAAATGGATATGAAGATAAAAGAAATACGTATTTAACAGAAAGATTAAGAGGTAAGTAATATGTTTTATGATAAGGTAATGAGTTCAACTGAGTTTATTAAAACTCAAACGAAGGTTGAACCTAAGGTTGGTATTATTTTAGGAAGTGGATTGGGGTCTTTAGCCGATTCAATCGTAGATAAAGATGTTATTCCTTATGACAGTATTCCTGGTTTTCCTAAGTCTAGTTTAGAAGGTCATGCTGGTAATTTTGTATTAGGAACATTAGGTAAGTATTCTGTTGCGGTAATGCAGGGGCGTTTTCACTACTATGAAGGCTTTGAAATGAAGGATGTAACGTATCCATTATTTGTGATGAAGCAACTTGGAGTAACGCATTTGATTGTTACGAATGCTTGTGGTGGAATCAATCCAGACTTCACACCAGGTGATTTAATGATCATTGATGACTTTATCAATGGAACAAGTACTAACCCGCTACACGGTCCAAATGACGATAGGTTGGGAGTGCGCTTCCCAGATATGAGTGAGCCATATAACTTAGAGTTTAGAGAAAGAGCAGTTGCAGTAGCCAAAGAGTTAGATATTCAATATAAAGAAGGGGTTTATGCCTTCTTCCAAGGTCCTTACTATGAAACACGTGCTGAGATTCGTATGTATGGTAAACTAGGGGCTGATGCTATTGGGATGTCCACTGTACCTGAAACTATAGTCGCAAACTACTTAGGTATTAAAACACTAGGCATCTCAGTTATTACGAATATGGCTACAGGACTTCGAACTGGAGCACACTCTCACCAAGAAGTAGTTGAGATTGCGAATGCATCAAGTATTAAATTAGTGAACTGGGTTAAAAACCTACTAGATAAAGATATTGATTAACACCTTCGGGTGTTTTTTTATTTAATTATTGTTTTACGATAATTAAGGAGGGTTTATGAAGAAGAAAACTATTGTAATAGTGAGCATCGCCTTTATACTTCTATCACGTTTTGTACCAGTTCTAAGTATGGTTGGGTTAGAAGGGTCATTGCTTTTGTTTTTAAATCCTATGCGCTATTTATACGATGGGATAATTATGGTCGGTACTAACAATGGCTGGATTGGCATTGTTTTGTCTTGGACAATCTTGTTGTTATTTAGTCTAGTGCCAATCGTAGTTGCATACATGTTTAAACCAGAGGTTGTAAAAAGAAGAGGTGTGATAACATTCTCTGTATCGTCTCTCTCATTGGTTTTTAGTATTATATATTTAAGTAATTTAGCGAATGCTCAATACTTGGATAATATTATAACCTCAAATCTTATGTTTCTAATTAGCGCATCACTTTGGTATTATACTTTTTTAGTAACGCTTTATGAAGTTTACTTACGAGAGTATAATGGTGCACAAGGCGCACTGCGAATTCTTTCTCTTTTGGTTGGATGTGGGATTGTTGCATATATTACCTATAATACAAGTTTTAACTGAACTAATGCAAAGTCCTGGAAATATGTATTTATTTGAGGTAATTAACAAAACTGATGTATTTAATGGTTTATTCTACTTTGCTAAAACTCTATTGGTTATTCGTTTATTATGGCTTTTTAATGAAATGTTACTTTCTCCAATTGAAGAATGGTTCACGCCAAGTTTTCTTGAAGTAATGAAAAAAATTAGTGATGTATCAAAGTGGTTATTGGCATTCTCGATATATTATCCTATTACTTAATTACTTATTAGATACGTTGGTCTCACAAATTCTCTTGATCCTAACTTTGCTGTTTTCTTTCGAATCGTTGAGATATTAATTTCATTACTCATTATTGTGCTTAGTGAAATTTTAATGTATGGCATAGAGTATAAAGAAGAGAATGAGAGATTCATATAATGGGCATTAATGTAAAGTTAGATGAAGTCTAAAAGGAGAAGGGTATAAGTGCTAAAGAATTATCAGAAAAGGTTGGAATTACGGAAGCTAATTTGTCGCTATTGAGAACTGGAAGCGTTAAGGGAGTTCGGTTTAATACTTTAAATCGAATTTGCTATTTCTTAGATTGTAAAGTAGATGATATTTTTGGAGTTTGATGGGAGGCTAGATGATGAAGCATAAAATAATGATATTATTTTTACTAGTAGTACTTTCTGGTTGTGCTTTAGTTAGTAGTGATATTGAAAGTATTAGAGATAGAGTTTTTGTTAGTATTGGTTTCAGTTTAGATGGAGCAGGGTTTAAGGAAGACTATTTATTTTACCCAGGGGATGGAGCGGCTAATTTTGAAAACGATGGTACGCAGTATATTTTTGATAGTGAACCTTTTGCGGAGTATGGATTCTTGTCTAATCCTCATGCATATTACTCAAAAGAGTATAACTCAAATAGCTATAAATACTATTTATATTTAAATGATATACCAGCGGAGAATATAGTCAGGCCAACATACTATGCTATGTATCGTAATGCAGGAAGTAATCAATTGCATAATGAAGTATTAACTACACGTCATGAAACTTCCTTGTTTGATAGGTTAGATCTTGAGGCACCAACGTTTATTGCTCAAAGAGAAGAACGAAATGTCTGGTTCTCTTACATTTATAGTGTTGTTCGTGCCCCAAAGTTTAAGTCAATTGCGATTACAGAATATGACAAAGATGATAATATCCTTAAAGTTACTAATGATGCTAGTGATCTAAAGTATTATCAATTGGAAGGGGAGAGAGTTCTTATTGTCGCCACATATTTAAATAATCAAGGTGAAACTCAGGAAATAATTTAGGACATTAACCGAGAGATGATTGAAGAAGAAACTGTTCAATTTCCTGGTGTTGATAAATTGATTAACTATAAGTTTTTTGATTATTTTGTGAATGGCGATGGTTATTTTGCGCAACGTATGAGAATTGAGTTTAGAATAAAGTAAATTAAAAGGGAGAAAATTTCTCCCTTTCGTTGTCTTATAGCATTTCTTTAATAAGTTGATCTCTTGATTTACTGGATAGGTCTGATGGTCTTACATCTAGTGCTGTATAAGCGCCTGTTTCCCTGCGTTGGCTCATCTTATAGCACGCTCTTGCGTAAGTGACTAAATTAGCGGCTGTGAACTCTGGATTTGAATCTAAGTTTATAGCCATTTCAATAGTGTGGCGTGTATCATTTGATGTGTTACCACGTCTTATGATGCGTCCACCTTGTGCCCATTTTGAGTGTTCTTTGATCATGGTTGCTTCATCAATGAACTCAATCTTTGTTCCTGTGAAGTAGTGGGTAATAGCAAGTATGTCTTTTTCTACTTGAACTCTATCAGCGTTGTCTTCAAGTACGACATAGCAAATTTTGCTTATATTCTTTGAGGCATCAGTTTCTTTAAAGTTTCTGAAAGCTTCTAAGTTGTCACTGTTAGGATATGCGTAGTTTCTGGCCATCTTAACGCCTTTTACATTTGAGGCTGCATTAGAAGGTCCCTGTGAGATTCCAGGACCAAAGAAACCTTGTGTTTCTCCATCAGGAAGTATGGCGTCCATGATTGTCTTGGTTGCACTAAATAGACCTGGGTCCCATCCAACTGAAACAATAGCTGTTTTGGTTGTGGCGTTTTTTTCTACGTTATCGATATGTTCTTTAATAACTGCATGTTGATCATAGCTATCAACTATATTAAAGTTTTTTACTAGTTGTGGAGTTTGAGTAGGTAAATCAAACTCGGAGCTTCCGCAGTGTATCAGTACATCAATCTCATCTTTGAAGTTAGCTAAATCTTTCATATGATAGACTTTAGCTTCATTTGCGTTTACTGTATTTGGATCTCTTTTAGTGAATATACCAAAAAGCTCCATATCTGTTTGCTTGTGTATAGCGGCATGAACACCTTTACCAAGGTTTCCATAACCGATAATTCCTATTTTTATCATTTACTTACCATCCTTTATGTATTTACTGTATCAAATATAGTGTTATGTGTATAGTAAAAGACTGTTTCCAGTCTTTAGTTGTTTTTCTTTAGCTCGGCTAAGATTTCTTGTAGAAGTAGGGTATCAGCCGGTATTTCTTTAATAGTCTCTTCTTCGATTTTCTCTTCAGTTGCTTTTAAGTTAGCTAGTTTGTTCATTGCTTTAATTAGCATAAATATAATGAAGGCAATTATAACAAATTGAATGACAGTATTAATGAAGTTACCATATGTTAGGATAACGGCATCGCTTGTTTCTGTTGCTTCTCTTAATGTAAAACTTAGTTTGTCTAGGTTTGATGTATTAGCAATTAAACTAATAAAGGGATTGAATATATCTGTAACAATTGAGTTTACGATACTAGTGAAGGCTCCCCCGATAACTACCCCAATAGCCATGTCGAATACGTTACCACGTAGTGCAAACGCTTTAAACTCTTCTAAAAAATTTTTCATGATTTCTCCTTTTTATAATATACTACTATTGTATTTACTTAAGTGTGCAGTGTCAAATGTTAGGCTATGTGAATGTTTGGTGTAAATTTAGGTTTACCCCTTGAATAATATTTGTAATCGGTTACAATATATATAAAGAAAGTGGTGATGCACATGTTTGCACTGAGAGTGATTGATAACATAGTCATTGTGCGTGATCTAGCGCATCACGATATTTTTTTACGAGGAGATAGACTGTTTTTGTAAGTCTGTCTTTTTTTATACTTGTTTGACAAGGAGGTAATTGATATGGATCAAACAAACAAGAAGTACTTCGATGCTTGTGCTCATGGTGATTTGGATATTGTTAAGCAAGCATTGGATGAGGGTGCAGATGTTAATGTAGTAAATGGCGAGATGCGGACGGCACTTATGCGCTCGTCTAAACGTGGTCATTTGGATGTTGTTGAATACATCATGAGTAAGGGTGCTGATGCAACTATGCTTGATGTCTTTGGTAAGGATGCCCTGATGGCTGCTGCTAAGAAGGGGCACTTGGAGATAGTTGAGCTTTTACTTGAAGGTGGTGCTGATGTTAATCTTCAAGATGGTCGTGGGCGTAGTGCTTTAATGAGAGCGGCGTTCTTGGGTCAAACTCCTGTAGTTGCTCGTTTAATTGAAGCAGGCGCTGATGTGAACTTGGCTGATGAGTTAGGGCGTACAGCTTTAATGGAAGCCTCTCTAGCATTTAGAACTGATGTAATTCATATTTTAGTGGATGAGGGTGCTGATGTTAATGCTCAGGATCAACATGGAGCTACCGCTCTTATGCGTGCTAGTTATGCAGGTTTTGAAGATCTTATAGTATATTTATTAAATAATGGCGCAGACAAGACGATTGAAGATAATGAGGGTAATTTAGCAATTCATTATGTTCGTCAACATAGTTTCGAAGAATTAAAACATCACTTTAAGTAGTACGCACAGGAGGAAAATATAATAATGACAATGCGAGATTATTCTGCCCAGGATGTTAGAAACTTGGTACTCCTTGGGCATGCAGGTAGTGGGAAAAGTGCGCTAGTGCAAGCTTTTCTATATAAAACAGGTAAAGTTGAGAGAGTTGTTGAAGCAAGTAGTGGGCAATCGGTTGTTGACTTTGAACCATTAGAGGTATCAAGGGGGCAATCAATCTATTTATCTCTTGTTCCAATTGAATGGGAAGACAGAAAAATAAATATTATTGATACACCAGGTTATCTGGACTTTGTATCGGAAGCTATTGCTGGTTACTCAGTGGCTGATAATGCCTTGATTGTAGTTGACGGTAAAGAGGGAGTAGATATTGGTACTCAGACTGCTTGGTCGTGGATTGAAAGAGATAATAAACCTACTTTATTCTTTGTGAATAAAATGGACGATGAAGATGTATCATTTCATAAAGTATATAATGAACTTAGAGACGAGTTTGGTAAGAGTGTAATTGCATTTGAGATTCCAATTCGTGAAGATGGAAATGTAATTGGTAGTATTAATTTATTGAGTAAGAAAGTTTGGTATTATGGTCAACCTGACACACCGCATAGTGTCCCAGAAGAGTATGAAGATATAGTGGCGCAACATTGGGAAGAAATAGTTGAGGCAGCTGCTATGACTGAAGATGCTTTGATGGAACTCTATTTTGAAAATGGAGACTTGTCTGAGGAGGAAGTGTTGAGGGGAGTTGCAATTGGAGTTAGGACTGGTGAGATTCGCCCTGTTTATTGTGGTAGTGCCGCCAATGGAGTTGGGATTCGTCGTTTACTTGACTTAATCTCTGAGTACTTGCCTACCTATGGTGAGCGTGGTGAGGTCAAGGCTAAGAATAGTAAAGATGAAGAGATTACTCTTAAAACTTCAGAGACAGAAAAGTTTAGTGCACAAGTGTTTAAGACAATTGTTGACCCATTTGTTGGAAAGATTAGTTACCTCAAGGTAATGAGTGGTATATTAAGTACTGACTCTCAAGTATATAATGATCGCAATCGTGAGATGGAACGAATTAGTGCAGTATATAGTGTAAGTGGTAAGCACCAATTGGGTGTTGGTAAGTTATTTACCGGGGATATTGGAGCAGTTACGCGTCTTCAATATACAACCACATTCGATACGCTATCAACTAAGGAGTATCCTATTATCTTTGATAAACCAATCTTGCCACAGGCGGCTTTAGGGATGGCGATTTGGCCAGCAACTAAGAAAGATGAAGATAAGTTGAGTACATCATTAGCGCGTGTTATTGAAGAGGAAATAAGTGCATTTACAGAGAATAATCCAGAAACAAAAGAACTGATTCTATATGGGTTGGGGGATCAACACTTAGAGATAATGAGTCGTAAGCTAAAGGATAAGTATGGTGTTGAG
>CAZEQW010000050.1:0-6284 GCA_964514505.1 uncultured Erysipelothrix sp.
AATGGTGTAATATTCACTGACTTGGCATATCTTGAAGGCGTAGAATCTATCTGTCCAGTATGTCATGGTGAACGTTATAAAAAAGAAGTACTGAAAATGCAATACAATGGTAAAAACATTAAAGAGGTTCTTGAACTATCTGTAGAAGAAAGTGCTCATTTCTTTAACAGTAAACCCATACTCAATACCCTGAACACACTAATAGATGTTGGTGTTTCATATTTAACCCTGGGACAACCACTTGATACCTTATCTGGTGGTGAAGCACAAAGAATCAAACTTGCATCTGAGTTACATAAAAAAGGTGAAATATATATTCTAGATGAGCCAACTACAGGACTACATATGTCTGATATTGGAGTTCTGATGCGTATCTTAAATAGACTAGTGGACCAAGGTTCAACTGTAATAGTAATTGAACACAATGTTGAAATTATGCGCCAATCCGACTATATTATAGATATGGGACCAGGAGCAGGTCACTTAGGTGGAGAAGTTATTTATACCGGTGTACCAATGAACATAAGAAATAACCCTGTCTCATTAACATCTCAATATGTTTTTAATGAGTAAAGAAAGGAACTTATAATGTTTGAAATAATAATGCAGTACAATCCCAAAGAGGATTATGAAATAAATATTGAAACTATTAATGAACTAATTAGCTTTGTGTGGGAGGAGTTTAGTTTAGGACATTACAACTTTCTAGTACTTTCAAAAATACAAGAGCCTTCCTATATGCAGTTCTTCATTAACGAAGATGCTGACTTTATCCTTGAAGTTTTATTAGATAAGAAAGTATTCCGCTTAACACTGGACGACATGGAAACCTTGAAGTCTATCTTTGCTGGTTACTTCAAAGGTTTCGATATTGATACATCAATATTCACAGATGTTACTGATACTATACGCCAAGATGTTTTATAAATGACATTTTATTAGTTATTTTTAAAAAAGTTATTGAATTATTCTGCCATCGTGTTATAATCAATAGGCAGGTAATCGCGCGCGTGGTGAAATTGGCAGACACACTAGACTTAGGATCTAGCGCCTTGCGGCATGGGGGTTCGAGTCCCTTCGCGCGCACCAATTTGCAAACTCAAACTCACAGAAATGTGAGTTTTTTATTTTAAACACGACGTACAGTTTACTCTTTTGATATCGCGCTAAAACAGTTTTATATTATATATATAGTATAGGAGGTAATATTATGAACAACAATAGACTTTGGGCAAGACTCTTTGCGGCAGTAGCAGGTTTTATCTACATTACTTTTGGTATCTTGATGATCCAAAATCCTAGCACTACATTATCTGCTTTATCCCTCTTCCTAACATGGCTCGTAATCCTAGGTGGATTACTCGTTCTCGCATTTGGGATCTTCATCAAAAGAATTGATGAAGAGATTGGTAAAGCTAATCTAACAGATGGGGCCTTACTATTAGTATTAGGTTTAATCCTAATGTTTGGTAGTTTCATCAACAACTCATTGATCCTAGCCTACTTACTAATATTCTGGATTATTATGGATTCAGTCATGCAATTGCAGTTATCATTCTTTATTCCAAACTCTGGAATAAAACTATTCATCGTAATACTAGATGTTATTATTATTTCTTATAGTATCTGGCTATTATTCAATCCAAGTGGAGCTGAAAGTTTCTTAGTTCTATATACTGGAGTTGCATTCATATCAACTGGTGTTGGTAAGATTATTAAAGGTTATTAAAATACTAAAGCGCCCTATTCAGGGGCGCTTTCATTATCTAGATCCAAGTCCTTGAGAACAAACTCGAGGACTTCTTTTATTTTACTCTTTCTAATCTCATAATAGATCCTATTGTTTTCACTTGGACTCACACTTACAAGACCTTCATTTAATAACTCTTGCATATGATAAGAGATTGTTGCTGCACTTAAATCTAAGTTAGCAGCTAACTCCCTACCGTATTGCTTAGTCATTACTAGAGACTTTAATATATTGTACTTACTAACATCACCTAGAAGTTTTAAAACCTTTGTTGCATTCCCAGTACTCATACCTTGATTATCGAAGTAACTTTCTGCAAACTGCAAACCAATGAATGCAATGTCATGACTAAATATCATAGTATTATTACCCACCATACTTATATAGAATGTATCAATCTCCATAGCTAGTTTAAGACCAAACTTATCATCAAAGAACCCTTTTATATCTCCTGAATTAACTGTATCTTGCCAAAAAGACGCAACACTCTCAACTTTTGATCGGAATTTCTCTTCATATTTTTCTACAGTAGGACTTAGTGTTTTAATCAAAACATTAAGTTCCTCATACACCTGTTCATGGTTTTCTAAGAACCACATCATATACCACTTCTCTTCAACACTTAGGCCACTTCCATCTATCTCCGTTATTAGATTAAAGTTATCCGGATCCCTAACCTCTGTATAGAATTGCTCCTTAACGTATAGCTCAATATTAAATACTTCATGTTTACGTGTATACATTAAAAATGTATACATTATAATACTGAAATTTTGCGTTCCTTTGGATACTCCTTCAAATAAAGAAGTAATGCCAGGCAACTTAGGCCTAACGTCATTTACAACTAGTTTTGCATCCACATATAGATCATTAATCAATTCCTTAAATTCTTGGACCGCTTCCTTAGAATATATAGGTTCATCACTAATGATTTTAGAATATAAGGCAATCACTTCATACTCTAAATTTAACTTCTTATTAACTTTCATATCTAACCTCTTTCTGACTATTAATTAGAGTGTAATAAAATCCTTTGTTATTAATTAAGGTTTCATGAGAACCCATCTCTTCAACCACACCTTTATTTAGCACTACAATATTATCAACACCTTTAATGCTATTAAGCCTATGAGCACTAATAAGCACGGTTTTCTCACCCTTAAGGTTAGATATAGTCTCATTAATAATACGCTCAGATTCAACGTCTAAAGCCGCTGTAGGCTCGTCCAGTATTAATACTGGAGCATCACTCATCAACGCCCGTGCTATCGCAATACGCTGCCTTTGTCCCCCAGAGATATTATTACCCGCTTCACCAACATTAGTATTATAACCTTCTTTAAGTTCCATTACAAAGTCATGAGCACCTGCCTTCTTGGCTGCTTCAATAACCATTTCTTCAGTAACTACATCATAGTTTAGACTTCCTAAGGCTATATTCTCATATATTGATTTATTGAATAGTGGAGCATCCTGTTCAACAGCCACAATATTACTCCTTAAACTATGAACACTACTCTCCATAATATTACTACTACCCAACTTAATACTACCTTTGAAGTTATCATAAAAACCCATCAACAATCTAAAGATTGTCGACTTACCACTACCAGAAGTTCCAACAAAGGCTGTCGTTGTTTTCTTTTTAATATCTAAATTAAGTCTATCTAAGATAAGTTTATCATCATAGCTAAACTCCACATCATCAAAGCTTATGATACTATCAATATCGTCAATAGTTATATCACTTAAAGTAGTACGTCTATCTTCATCCTTAGAATCCAAGAACTTAAGAATTCTACTTGATGATGTTGATACTTCAATCAAGAAACTCCAAGATGACCCTAAGCTTCTAAACATATAAGCAACCGTACTTTTCAATGGTAGCAATAACATGATCATTGAGAAGTCAAAGTTTTGGTTAACACTTAGTAAATATCCCAATCCAATGAATCCAACCATTGAAATAATATTTATTAAAGCCTGACCCATCTCAATAATATGTTTAATCTTTTCAGCAACCAATATCTCATTTCGATATTCTTCATTTTTATCATCATAATCACTAACTACATCATCTTGAATACCAAACTGACGAATCATCACTTCATTACTAATAATTTCAGAAGCCAAAACAACTGACTCTTGATCTTTATCACGTGACTTAATATACGCTGCTTGACTTCTATCAGTGAAGTACATTGAAAATACAATAGATACAATGCCCAACATAACAGATATTATCGCAAACCTGTAATCTATAAATAACATTGTAATCAAACCAGCTATGCCACTAATCAATGGATGAACAACCCGATAATTTAGTGCTTGAAAGTAAAAGTCACTTACTATCGAAGTATCTCCAGTAAGTAATGTCATAACATCAGCACTATGGCTTCCTTTAACATTAGCCTCACTTTGATGTAAAGACTTATCAACAATACTCTTACGCAATCGTTTCTCACCATTGAGTCCCCCAAATAGATTTAAAGAAGAACCAACAATTGTGAATGGTATTAGTAAAAGAGCGACTAAAGCAATAATCTTAAATTCATTAATATTAAAAACACCTAAGTTTGCCTGTGCAATAGCTTTCTGTGAAAACATACCTAACATTAACGAGAAACCATAATTTACTAATCCAGAGAATATAGCACCACATAAGGATATTACAAAGAACCACGAAGCTATTTTTGCTATACGATAAACATTATAAACAACTTCCTTTTTATTTACTTTCTCCATAACTATCCCCTTTCTCAACCATACTCTTGTACAATCCATTTAGATTCATTAGTTCATCATGAACTCCCATCTCAACAATACTTCCTTTATCTAAGACATATATTCGATCACAATCTTCTACACTACTTAACCGATGCGCAATCATCAACTTCGTCTGATTATTAGACTTATGCAACAACGTATCGGAGATTAATTTCTCTGTTGTTAAATCCAAAGCCGATGTTGCTTCATCAAACAGTAGAATTTCACTTTCCCTTAAAAGTGCTCTAGCTATACTTAAACGCTGACGCTCACCACCCGATAACCTAGACCCTTTTTCCCCTACTATAAGATCCAAATCCTTGTTTAGATTAACTTTACCTAGCATCCTCTTAAGAGTCCCATCATCCGCCTTACTTCCATACAATAAGTTATCGCGAATGCTTTGATTAAATAGGTAAGTATTTTGTGATACAACCGCAAACATATTTCTTAAAGCGACTTTATCCCAAGATTGCACCTCTAAGTTTTTAACTAAAACACTTCCAGAACTAGGAACATAGAAGCCATTAATAAGATTAAATAAGGTTGTTTTACCAGATCCACTACCACCTACAAAACCAATATGTTCGCCTGCTTCAATCTCAATACTAATATTGCTCAACACATCAACTTCACCATCATACGAGAAACTCACGTTATCCAACTTTATGATTGGACTTCCTTCACCTACTTTATCACCAAAAACTTCATCACCAGCATCCCATATTGGATATAGGCGCATAGCAGAAGTCATTAGATGTGGAATATTTTGCATTCCATTTATCAAAGGATTAAACTCATCCAATGCTAATTGAGATATCATTAAACTACTAACCATAGCAGCAATGGTCAGTTCTCCATTAAAGACCAAGTACATCCCACCAATAAGAACGGAGACGATTGGCAACATCGTAAATATCATTAAAGGAGATTGGATGCAATATAGTGTAAAGATACCTTTAATTCCCTTATCTCTACTTTCATTCAAAGACGCCTCTAACCAAGCATCCACTCTCTTATAAAGTTGAAAGATACGAATCGTACCGCGATTATTAATGACATCTTGCGTAAGTGCATTAGACTCACCCATCGCCACCTTCCACGGTAAGATAAGCCCAGTCACAAAGCTACTCATAAGAACTTGAATCCCTGTTGATATAAATAAAGGAATAAAGAATAGAAGAAATAAACGATAATCAATATATAAAATCCCAAAAGCCAGTATAATCAATAATACTAGCGACTTAACTAAATCCACACTCATACTAGAGGCAGTTACCGCACTGGATACATCAGAGTCAAGTCTACCTAGTAAATCACCCTGTTCCTGATCCTTACTAAAACTAAATGGAGCATTCAATAAATGAAGTACAGTCAGACTCTTGAACTTCTTTTTCATCGTATAGATAACAGAAGACTGATACATAGAACGATAGTAGTTAATAAACAGAACTAAGAACTCAAATAAAGCAAATAAAAGAAAAGATCTCAATACGATATTACTCTTACCTTCTAGAATAGACTGTGTAAGTTCACCAAGAACCTGACTAGATCCCAACATCAACACTGCACTAAATATTAAAAGAACCAATAGCTTATAAAAGGACTTTACCTGATCCGTTTCAATCCAAGCTCGTTTAACTAGTTTAATCATACTCAACCTCCAATTAGATGGTTACTAACCTTATGTTAGATACATATTAACCTAATGTTCGATAGATGTCAACAACCATCTAACAAGACATCCAAACTCATCAAACATAAAAAA
>CAZEQW010000050.1:6384-9086 GCA_964514505.1 uncultured Erysipelothrix sp.
CTTTTTCATAACGCCTCCTTGTGACATATATATCACTTATGATACAAATATATCACATGATTGACTCTTATGTCAATATTGACTGTCATTTCAATTCATACTTATATATACTAATATAAAGGGAGATTACCATGAATAATAAATCAATATTTGAAAATCCAAATCTAGTAGAGGCCATCAACAATCTAATCAATAACTATACACCAGATAATGTTGCTGCATTTGAGAGAGAACTTAGATCAGCAGTTTTTCTTGCACCTGTTATCTTTAAGAAGAAACTAACCAGCAGTACTCCAACACTCATTAAAGATGGAGACCTGCAATTTATTACACTAACCAATACTGAGGGCGAAGTATTTCTACCTGCTTTTACAGACTGGGACGAGCTAAGAAAATGGAATAAAGATCATACTCAAATTCTTTCACTATCTGCTGGGAATTACGCAGATATTATTAAAAATATCAGTGCTAAAGGTGTTAGCATTAATCCCTATACACATGACCTAAGCCTATTACCAGTACACTTAGATATACTTCATAAGATTATTGAATTAAAGGTTGATGGTAATATGATTGAACTTAACGTTCCAAAAGACCCACCATTGAAATTACTATCGGATATTGAAAGGTTCTTCCCAATATTAGAGTCGATAGAGAGCGTCTACTTCTTTGAAACAACAAGCAAAAATAAAACAAGCTTCGTGTTCGTGGTTGAGTCAAGCGAGTTTAAACGCGACAAGAAGATGATCAAGGCGTATTGTAAACCATATAACGAATCTATTCAGATTATCCAGGTTAGTGAAACTAAGCTATTGAATATATCAAAAATGCATAATCCACTTTACTTAAAGAAACGTCATCACTTATTAAACAACTAAAGGCTTCTCATCATTTGATTGAGAAGCCTTTTCACTAGAACTCTAATTCAGTTTTATTAAATAACACTACAGTAAGTAAGATAGCAATCGCTCCATATAATACCAATATACCCGCATTATTAAATTGCATTCCTGAAGCTTGAATATCATTAATTAAGTAAATAGGTAAGTACTGTGCTGCATTTGGAAAGATATTAGCAATCCACTTTAAACTAAGAAGTAGTTCAATTAGTGAATCAAGCAAGTTACCTACCAAAATAATAAACGCTACAATTGCGATACTACTCTTTTGGAATACGAAACTAAAGAATCCAGCTAACGCCGTATTAACTGCTAGCCCAATAAGTAGAGATGGTATAAAGTTAAATAACTGTGTAAGATCAGCATTAGTACCCATGATCATATTTAGTACGGAAGCTAGCACAAATGCATATCCTAATACTAATGTATAAACGATGATCATTTCAACTAACTTGCTAATCACAATTTGGTAGCGAGGAACGCCATACCCTATCGCAATTTGCGTGCTGTGTGCCCCAATATCATCAGTATACACCATCACAAATAAGGCTATACCAATTAGTAAAGGTGACATCGCTAATAGAAGAGTGCTAAATATTAGTACATCATTTGGATCACTCTTAAATAGATTAAAGAAAAATGTGTACGCTACCGTAAATAAAACTAACATGAATAGAAATGATTTTTTTCTAAAGAAACGATATAAATCCGCTTTAATATATGACATTAATTTTTACCTCCTGTTAACTCAAAGTACTGTTGCTCAAGATTCTCTTTATGAAGTGTAATCTCATATACCTGAACATCATTATTTATTAAGTTAAGTAAATCATCATTACTTAAATAACTACCATCAACTTCAATAACCTGATTCTTCAATAAAGGGTTCAGATCCTTTAGTAACTCCAAGCTTAACTCATTATTACTAGTAGTAATATTAACGCGCTTAGCAACAGAGTTATCATCCTTATAGAACTCCTTAATTAAAACACCATGATCAATGATACCAAATCTATCAGCAACAAGTTCCAATTCACTAAGGATATGTGATGAGACAATTACTGTTTTATTATGAACCTTGCCTAAGTCACTTATAATATTTCTAATCTCTAAGATACCTTGTGGATCTAATCCATTAATAGGCTCATCAAGCAAAATAATATCAGGGTCACCAAGCAATGCATTAGCAATACCCAATCTTTGCTTCATACCCAATGAGTATGCCTTAAACTTTTTCTTCTCACCATATAAGCCAACCAGCTTCATAACTCTATCTACTTCTGCACTATCTTTAATGCCCTTCATGATGGATACATACTTTAGGTTATCATAACCATTTAAGTATGGATAAAAACTAGGACCCATATAGAAGCCAACACTTCTCTTAGCTTTATTTAGCTCATTAGCATTAGTAGACTCATTGATAGAGATACTACCACCATTAACATGCGTTAAACCCAAGATTGCTTTAAATAGGGTACTTTTACCAGCACCGTTTTTTCCAACCAATCCATAGACCTCACCTTGTTTTAGATCTATACTGACATTTTTAACTGCATAAAAATCTTTATATTTTTTTGATACATCATTAATAACAATCATTTCACTACCTCCTTGTGTTATGACAGTAATACAATAACACACGATTAAATAAGATGCAATACTTTTAATTATATTTTTTTATATGGTATCATTTATTAACTGAGGTGTATTATGAATGAAGATAAAAAAAGACTAATTGAATTAGAAAAGCAATTAGTAACAATGAAGCAAAACTATATAAGTAGGAACCTACCAATGGAA
>CAZEQW010000051.1:0-3715 GCA_964514505.1 uncultured Erysipelothrix sp.
CAGCGCACCGTAAAGCTTTATTACGTAATTTATCTACGAGCTTAATCGTGCATGAACGTATAGAAACGACTGAAAAGAAAGCATATGAACTACGTTCTTATGCTGACAAATTAGTTACCCTTGCAAAACGTGGTGACTTACATGCACGCCGTCAGGCTGCTAAGGTAGTGTTTAATGTTGTTGCTGATGAAGCTACTGCACAAACAGCTCTACAAAAATTATTTGATGATATTGGACCTCGTTATGCAGACCGTCAAGGTGGCTATACACGCGTTGTTAAATCTGAAAAACGTCGTGGTGATGGTACAAGCATGGCATACGTAGAGTTCGTATAACATGAAACTGGTTGAAATAAAAGATTATGCAATCGAACATGGTGTTCCTATTATGTCCGATAATAGCTTGGATTTTATTTCTTCAATTCTAAATGAAACTAATAGCCGTTCTCTACTTGAAGTAGGAACGGCTATTGCTTATTCTAGTCTCTATATTCAATCTAAAGTTAAAGATATTTCTATCGATACTTTGGAAAGAGATATAGATCGCTTTAATGTAGCTCAATTTAATTTGAAGAATATTGAGTTTGAGCATAATATTACTAGTATTCAAGCGGATGCTTTGAAGTATAATAACAAGAGGGTTTATGATGCCATTGTTATTGATGCAGCTAAAGCACAGAATATAGCTTTTCTTAGGTTGTATTTTGCATTTTGTGATAAGGTTATGATTATTGATAATATTGACTTTCATGGGTATACTGGAAAATCTTTTGACATCAAGAATCGTCGTTTGCGTCAAATGGTTGGTCGAATTGAGAAGTTCTTGGAGTATCTAGATAAGCGCAGTGATCTTGTGGTTCAGAAGGTTGATATTGGTGATGGTCTTTTAGTGATTAAAAGGAAGTAACTTTAGTAATAGTTTCCCGGGAAATATTGATGGAAATGCTCAGTTGAGTTTAGTATCTAATCTAGTGGAATATGTTCGTATTTCTTTTACTTTACACATTCGTGTGGTAATATATAATCAAGAAAGAGAGGGATACGCGTATGAAAAAGTTAGTTCCTTTAGCAATCTTGGCTAGTGCTGTTGGTGCCGCTGCTGTTTACTTACGTAATAATCAAAAGCACGTTGAAAAGACATTGGATGCTTTGGAAGAGTTAAGTGAGTCTGCAGAGGATACGGTAGCGAGCCTTTCTGAAGATTTATTTGATGAGGGTACTGAGTAGTCTTAATTTAAATAGTAAGTCCGTGTGTAAGTATAGGGGTTTACTATTTTTTTTGTGTTATAATACATGAGATGAAATGAGGTTATTATGAAAACTAATTTATTAAATAGATTTTTGAGATATGTAAAAATGGATACTAGATCCGATGGGTATTCTTCTTCAGTTCCATCAACTTCTAATCAATTTGAGTTGGCTAAGGTTCTTGTACAAGAGTGTAAGGATATGGGATTGAGTAATGTTAGGATGAGTGAAGTTGGGATTGTAATGGCAACTCTTCCATCAAATACTGATAAGGAAGTTGCTTCTATTGGGTTTATTGCGCATATGGATACAGCTGATTATAATAGTGTAAATGTTTCACCTCGTATTATTGAGAATTATGATGGTGGTGATATTGAGTTGAATCCAGATACTATTATGACTGTGGATATGTTTCCTAGCTTAAAAAACCATGTTGGTAAAACTTTGGTTGTTACGGATGGTACTACTTTACTTGGGGCTGATGATAAAGCTGGTATTGCGAATATAATGAGTGCAATGGAGTATTTGTTGAATAATCCTGAACTAAAACATGGTGATATTCATATAGCATTTACTATTGATGAGGAGATTGGTACGGGTGCTGATTCATTTGATGTGAGTGACTTTGGTGCTGATTTTGCATATACGATTGATGGTGGTGCTGCAGGTGGTCTTGATTATGAAACCTTTAATGCTGCAGGTGCTACTGTTAGATTTAAAGGAGTAAGTGTGCATCCTGGTAGTGCTAAGGATACGATGATTAATGCGAACATCATGATTATGGATTTTATGAATCGTCTGCCTAAAAAAGAGAGACCTGAGTTAACTGATGGTTATGATGGTTTTTATCTAGTGACTGATGTTAAAGCTTCAATAGAAGATGGAATCCTTGAAATGATCATTCGTGATCATGATCGTAGCCTGTTTGAAGAAAAGAAGTCCGTAGTTGAGGGCATTGTTGTTACTTTGAATGAAATATATGGTGAAGGTAGTGTTACCTTAGATATGAGTGATTCTTATTATAATATGGCTGATATTATTATGGAGAATATTCATGTGCTTGATTTGGCGAAGGAAGCTTTAAAGTCAGTTGGTCTTGAACCTGTCATTGAGGCTGTTCGTGGTGGAACTGATGGTTCTAAGTTATCTTATATGGGTCTTCCTACGCCTAACTTATTTACTGGTGGGGAGAATTTCCATGGTAAATATGAGTTTGCTGTTGTTGAGTCTATGGTCTTGTCTGCTAAGACAATTGTAGCTATCGCAACGCTTAATGTTAAGTAAATTGGAGTGTGTTATTTTGAAACAGTTAAAAGTTAGTGATTTAGTATTTTCGTATGATGGTAAAGTAAATGCTGTGGATGGCGTTTCTTTTGAGTTGCGAAAAGGTGAGTATGTTTCTATTATAGGCCATAATGGTAGTGGTAAGAGTACCCTTGCTAAGTTGTTGATTGGTCTTATGGAAGCAGATAGTGGTGATATTGCTATCGATGGTGAAGTTTTGAGTCCTGAGAATGTATATGATGTTCGTGAGAAACTGGCCATTGTTTTTCAAAGTCCAGACAATCAGTTTATTGGTTCGACAGTGAAAGATGATATGGCTTTTGGGCTTGAAAATAGACAAGTTGATCCATCTGAAATGAATACTATTATAGAAAAGTATGCTAGTGCGGTTGATATGATTGATTATCTTGATCATGAACCTACTAAGTTAAGTGGGGGACAGAAACAGCGTGTTGCCATTGCTGGTGTTTTAGCTATGCACCCTGAGGTTTTAATCTTAGATGAGGCTACTAGTATGCTTGACCCTAAGGGTCGTCGTGAAGTTAATGAGCTCGTTCATGAGTTACATGATAATGATGAAATGACTATTCTTTCTATTACTCATGATATTGAGGAAGTTAGTATGAGTGATTATGTTATTGTGATGAATCAGGGAAAGATATTTATGGAAGGGAAACCAAGTGAGGTGCTTCTTAAAGAGAAAGAGTTAACGGAGATTGGTTTGGATGTTCCATTTAATGTGCGTTTTTATCTTGAAATGAAAAAGAAGGGTGTTAATCTTAAAACACCATTGGATACGAAGGGAATGGTGGATGAGTTATGTCAGTTAAACTTGAAAAAGTAACTTTTGATTATGCACCAGGTTCTCCTTTTTCCTATGTTGCATTAGATGACGTTAGTGTTGAGATTGAGTTGGGTAAGGTTACAGCAATTGTTGGTGCTACTGGTAGTGGAAAGTCCACATTAGTTCAGCATTTAAATGGATTGCTATTACCTACTGCTGGTAAAGTAACTATTTTTGATCATGTCATTGAAGCGGATATTAAACCAAAAGGCCTTAAGGCATTACGCCAAAGAGTGGGACTTGTTTTTCAGTTTCCTGAAATGCAATTATTTGATGATACTATTTATAAAGATGTTAGTTTTGGTCCAAAGAACTTTGGTATGGATGAGGCTACTATTAA
>CAZEQW010000051.1:3815-8139 GCA_964514505.1 uncultured Erysipelothrix sp.
ATGGTAACTCATGACATGGATCATGTTCTAAACTATTGTGATAATGTAATCGTTATGAATGAAGCCAAAGTATTAGAAGAATGTACAACAAAGGAATTCTTTGCGAATAGAGCTCTACTTGAAAGACTAGACTTTGTTAAGCCTTTAATTCTACAACTACAAGAATCTCTAAATGACAAGGGATTTAAGATTCCATTATCATCTAATATAAATGATATTGTGGCTTCCGTAATTAAGGAGGTCAAGTAATGAAAAATATTACACTGGGTCGTTATTTACCTTTAGACTCCCCAATACATAAACTAGATCCACGTATTAAAATCATGTCAATGATCTTCTTAATGGTATCCGTGTTCTTAGTTGGTGGATCTTCACCATTCATAGCTTATGGTGTTCTATTAATTGTTATGCTTTTGATTACACTAATGGCTAAACTTACAATTACATATGTTATTAAAACAATGAAACCAATGATATTTATGATGGTGTTTCTATCAGTAATTAATATTTTCGCGTATAAAACAGGGACATTATTGGTAGATATTGGATTTATTAAAATATATAGTGATGCACTTATTAATACCCTATTTATTATATTAAGATTAATGATCATGATTATGATTACAACTATCTTAACAGCAACAACCGCACCACTTGATTTAACACTAGGGATTGAGGATTTACTTGAACCATTTAAGGTAATAGGTGTGCCTTCTCATGAAATAGCCATGATGATATCAATCGCACTTAGATTCATACCAACATTGATTGAAGATACCCAAAGGATTATGAATGCCCAATCAAGTCGTGGTGTTGATTTCCAAGAAGGCTCTCTAAAAGAGAAAGTTGTTGGTATTGCTTCATTGATAGTACCGCTATTCATGTCAGCTTATAACAGAGCAGAAGATTTAGCTGATGCTATGGAAGCAAGAGGCTATTACCCAGGTAAAGAAAGAACAAGATTTAAGCAACTTAAAGTTAGACTAAATGACTATATAGCTCTTACCTTTAGTTTAGGTATGTGTTTTGTGGTGTTCTTTACAACGAGGTTATAAGTATGCGTTATAAGGTAACACTCTCTTATGATGGTTTTAACTACTCAGGATGGCAAGTTCAAAACAATGCACCAACAGTTCAACCAATAGTAGAGAAAGCAATTAGCACGATCACAAAACAAGCAACTACTATATATGCATCAGGCAGAACTGATGCAAGTGTACATGCCTACGGACAAGTGTTTCACTTTGACACAAACTTAGAAATACCTTGCAACTCATGGATTAAAGCAATGAACGCGAACTTACCAGAAGATATAAGGATAACTGAGGTTGAAGAGGTGGATGAATCATTTCATGCACGCTATAGCGCTAAATCTAAATCATATATCTACAAAATAAATACGGGTGCGTATAATTTATTTGAAAGGGATTATATTTATCAATATGGTAAACATCTTGATCTAGATACATTTAATGAGTATGCTAATATTATTATAGGAACTCATGACTTTGGGTCCTTTAATTCAACACCATTTGATGTGGTACCTGATCAAGTTAAAACAGTGAAAAAATTACATGCATACTACGATAAAGATATTCTAATTATTGAAATAAATGGGACAGGATTCCTTAAACACATGGTTAGAGTACTCGTTGGCACCTTTATTGCGTTATGTGAAACGAAGATAACGAAAACAGCCATAAAAGAGGCTCTAACCCACCCAAACAAGGATAAAATCCCCTATAAAGTGCCCGGATGTGGCCTTTATTTGCAAAAAGTAGACTATTAAACTCCTAATGGAGTTTTTTTTATACCTTTAATCTGAAACTACACGCCTACATAATGCCTGAATATTGAAATAGACCATATTTAACGATATACTTTTATCATTGGTATATACCATATAAATGGGGGGATTTTTATGTGTAAAAGAACAAAAAATATTCTAATCAGT
The DNA here is from genome assembly GCA_964514505.1 of uncultured Erysipelothrix sp. GTDB lineage: Bacteria > Bacillota_I > Bacilli_A > Erysipelotrichales > Erysipelotrichaceae > Erysipelothrix. Next base: position 5,770 of record CAZEQW010000051.1, read on the forward strand.
ATCGTCACAGTAGCACTATTAGTTGGGACTATATTGTTGTCGACTGGGATATTTACTCAGGCTCAATCTAGAGACTTTAGCACAACAGATACTTATGAAAGTACAGGGGGTGTGTTTTCATATGAATATATTTTCGAACATTATAATGCGTTTACTTTTGAAGATATATTATTAGATATGGCTCATATCAATGGAGGGATTATTGCAGGAGGACGCGCTAGTGGTATGGACGCGCAAAACGATTTTATTCTATATGATATAGAGACTAATAGTTACAAAGTAAACTATAAGGTTACAGATACTTGGTTTGGTGTGATGGACCATGAGAGCTACTTTCTAACTAAAGCAAAACCTGTATACGTAGGTGGAAGAGCATACATTTATAATATACATAAAAATATAATAGTTGATGCATATTTTGGTCCGGATAATGTTTTAGATTTCTACAGTGAACACGACCGTCGTTACCGTCTTAATCATAATGTTGGTGCAGGGCCAGGTGGCGCAATAATCTCAAACCCAGATAGTAAAGCTTTTGTTTTGAGTGATAAAGATTATTTTATCGATTGGCACAAAGCTATTGAACTAATCTCAAAAGAGTCTGAAGCATTATATAATAAGGGAAAAGAATCTATTGATAAGACAGATAGATATATCGATATTCATGATTTAGAATATATTGAGACTGACGGTTACTCAACGGGAGTAGGATTTGTTAAAGTATATGAAGGCGAGACCGTAACAATTAGTGAAGAAGTTTTAAAGGACAATCGCCTAAACTATGTATTATTTGTTACAGATAAAAGTGATGATGATAACAAAAGTACTGGACCATTTGATTCTGATAAAACAGTTATCAGTTATGAAGTAACAGGTGATTTTCACCATGTAGAAACTAGGTGGGCAGATAAAGATACAAACATTGATGATATTAGTAATCATATATCATTAAGTGACTTAGAAAGATGGTTCCCAAATCATGAACCAGGATGGGCAAATAATTTTGACAAGTATGCAGAAACACTAAACCTAGTCCATAATTATCCATTTGCTACGAAAGTACTGACAATGCGTAGTACTGCTCAAAGAGTTGGTCATTTATTACTCCTAACGCAAGTGTATATGATGCAGCTGGGAACGTTGCGGGTTCAGTAATCTCTAGAAGTTTCATTTCAACATCAGAAGCACACATGTGGCCTATGAAAGCTCCTGTAGAGGGCTACAAGACTTCATTTACAGTTAATAAGTTGTGGGAAGGTATAACTGATGATCAAAAAGTTAATGTTTCTGTTCAGTTATACCAAAATGGTTTTGAATATGGTGAGCCTGTAACACTATCAAATCCCGATTATACTTATACATGGGAAAATTTAGAAGCTATGGATGCTGATGGTAATCCTTACATATATACAGTTGATGAGTTAACTGTTCTAGATGGGTTTACTAAGACAGTAGACGGTGGAACAATAACAAATACCTTTAAAGTTAAAACAATTGATATAACCGGAACTAAAGTTTGGATCGATGGTCCAGATGTTAAACCTGTAGTAACGCTACAATTATTACAAGATGGTGTTGCATACGGTGATCCGGTAGTATTAGATGGAACGAATACTTATACTTGGACTGATTTACCAGAAACAGATTCAAAAGGTAATCCATATTCGTATACTCTAGCTGAAGTTGATGTACCTGAAAACTATGAAGTTAGTTATTCAGATGATGGCTTGACTGTCACAAATACATATATAGCTAGTAAAATCGATATAATAGGTAATAAATTTTGGGTTGGTGGTCCTGAACCTAAACCAACAATCACAATAGAACTTTACCGTGATGGTGAAAAAGTTGCGGAAACTATTATCGAAAATGGTGATACTACTTACGAGTTCACTGATTTAGATAAAACTGATGAGAATGGTGTTGAGTATGTCTATACTGTTAAAGAAGTTGATTTAGATAATTACAAGACATCTCAAGATGGTTATGACTTCACGAACACTTATGTATCAGAGAAGATTTCTATTGTGGGTACTAAGACATGGGTTGGTGGTCCAACTGTTAAACCAATGATTACAATTGAGTTATATCGTGATGATGTATTAGTTGATACGGTTGAATTATTAGATGGAACAACTACTTATGAGTTTACTGATTTAGATAAGACAGATGAGAATGGTGTTGAGTATGAGTATACTGTTAAAGAAGTTGATGTAGATAATTACACGAAATCTCAAGATGGTTATGACTTTACGAATACTTATGTATCACCAAAAACATCGATTGGTGGAACTAAGACATGGGTTGGTGGTCCTACTGTTAAACCAACGATCACAATTGAGCTGTATCGTGATGATGTGAAGGTAGATG
>CAZEQW010000052.1:0-7941 GCA_964514505.1 uncultured Erysipelothrix sp.
ATCTAGAAATTAATGAGTAAACATATTTTTACCCACATTCATTTGACACTAACTACATAATACCCTAAAGAAAATAATAAGAAACACAAATATGGAAACTTATATCATTTATAATCATTTAATACATAACTATTCTATTTAAATAATAGGGTGTGATATAATCAAGGCATTGAAAGTGGTGATTATATGCCCATGGATGGGATTTTACTGAATCGAATTAAAACAATTATAGACCAGGATATACCTCTAAAGATAAACAGAATTACACAACCAACAGAACATGAGATTCTGTTACAATGCTTTGCGGGTAAACGCATTAATATACTTATATCTACACACCCTGTATACAGTCGTATTCAATTAACTAAGCAAAAGATATCTAATGCGATAGCAAATACGCATCTTTTAACCTTATTAAGAAAGCATCTTGAAGGTGGGATATTATCCTCAATTGATCAACAAGGTTTTGATCGTGTATTTACATTTAATATTGATCATCGTGATGATATGGGTGTCATAAGACCCTATAAACTAGTTGTAGAATTATTAGGTAAATATGCAAATATAATTCTAGTTAACGACAACAACGCAATCATAGATTCTGCAAAAAGGATCGGTTCCTTTGAAAGTGATTCAAGACTAATAGTCTCTGGAGCAAACTACGAGCCACCTCACCCACAGAATAAAAAATCTATTAGAGAACTAGCGTCTTATAACAAAGATGAAGCACTGCGTAATCAATTCGAAGGAATCTCACCGGTACTGGAAAATGAGATACTATACAGACTAAAAACTCAAAGTCCCAATGAGATTGTTGATGAAATCATGGAATCAACATCGCTTTTTATATACCCTAAGGACTATCACCTAATCGAACTAACGCACTTTAATCAAGTTCCTAAAGAATATCCACTGATGGAAGGTTTAGATACATACTTTAAAGATATTCAAACTCAAGAACAGATTAAATCGCATACAGGTGATTTACTGAAAGTTATTCGTCGTGAGTTAAAACGTTCTAAAAGCAAACTTCCTAAACTATATGAAGATTTAAGAAATGCTGAAAACAGTGAACACTTAAGAGAACAAGGAGAACTCTTATTCGCGTATGCATCATATCAACCAAGTGGCATAAGTAGCATTAATTTAACTGATTTCGAGAATAACCCGATTACCATTAAACTTGATCCTAAGATTAGTGGCAAAGATAATGCGAATGCTTATTTTAAGAAGTATCGAAAAGCTAAGACTTCCCTTTCTTATATTCACGAGCAAATTGAGATTACTCAAGATAGAATTGATTACTTTTCAGGATTACTTGAACAAACTAATCAAGCTACACTAGAAGATGCACAAGAGATAATGGAAGAACTAACAGCACTGAACTTATTTAAAAACAGAAAAGTTAAAGTAGTTTCTAAAAAGAAGAAAAGACCAAATTACCTAACGATTAATTATGATGAAGATACAACTATATTCATTGGTAAAAATAATATCCAAAATGAATTTTTAACTTTCAAACTAGGTAAGAAAGATGATATGTGGTTTCACGCTGCTAATACATCAGGTGCTCATGTCATTATCAAGTCACCTGAGCTTGATGAAACTAAAATACGACTCTGTGCACACTTAGCTGCTTACTACTCACAGTATAGACTAGCAAGTAGTGTTGAAGTCCATTATACACAGTGTCGTAACATTAAAAAAATACCCGGGAAGCAACCGGGTATGGTAAGTATCAGTAATCAAAAGAGTATCTTTATTGATCCAGACGAAGATTATATCCACACGTATTTAAACGAATGATACTGCGATAGTTAGGCATAATTGTTTCAACTATATTATAGAAGTTTTTCGAGTGATTAAACTCAAGTAAATGAGCACACTCATGAACAACAACTGCATATATAAATTCTGATCGTTCATGAAAGAGATATGTATTAAAAGCTAAATCCCCTTTACTTGAGCACCTTCCATAAATGCGCTTATAACGTCGCACCTTAAATGGCGGCGTTTTAATTTGCATTAATATGGCGACATCACTAATCATTGCATCTAACTTACTAATCAACAATAGTTTTAAGTAATCTTCTACCTTTAACCCAACCTTGGCTAAATCACTATTCTCTTTTAGATAGATATCTAAAGTATCACCAAACTCTATTCTAAAATCATTACTGGTATATAAGTTAATTTTAGTTAGCTTACCGAAAATATAAACTTCTGATTTATTTAAATCAACTCCTACAGGAATATAGCTATTTAACCGTTTTTTTATCCATGCATCTTTTTTCTTAATGAAATCATCAATAGTTGATTGCGACATGTTTAAGGGTGCTCTTACAATTAAATTACCATCTAGGACTTGTAAAGCTAGTGTTTTTCGCTTTGATCGTTTCAATGTATAGTTCATGTTGGTATTATAACATATAAAAACATATGGTATAATAAATATGTTATGTAAAAATGGAGGCTAATGATGGCAAAGAAAGATAAGACTGAAAAACAGACACTACAACAAGAACGTTCTGGTGTATTTAGGGACAGAAAACGCCGTATGTTCTATATTGAACCAAAAACACAAGAGGGATATCAAATCCTATCAGCGAAAGATAGTTTTATTTATATTTACGATGGGCGAGCATTGTTCACCCTATTACCACTAGCGTTAACTCATGCATTCGTCAAAATGAACTCACTGGTGATGGGTGTTGTATCCCTAGTTATTTATTATGGGATTATCTTCTACTTCAAAGGGAAAATAATACCTGGTTTTAAGAAGGTAACTACATTACCTGAGGAAGTAGTAGCACGTAATCGCTCTGTAGAAGTATTAAGATCACGTAAAACAGATCTTCTTCTTAAGTCAATGATGGGTATCTTAATAATTATAATAATTATGACTAACTCAGTTCAAATGCGACTAGATGACACATTAACTACTATCGATACGATTGGTATAAGTTTATCTACGTTTGTGGCTATATTAATGATATTTGATACAGTTAGCGATTATTTAAGAGTAAGAAAAAGTTTAAAGAATCTATAGTAAAGGATCCACATAAAGTGGATCCTTTCTTTAACTCATAGTTGCTTCTAACGAAGTTAACTTAACGATAAAGTCATCTTCTATATCTACACTTACGATACTTTGAGGTTGTGGTTGCTTATCAATAATTAAATAAGCAATCTTAGTCTCAATCTCATTTTGAATATAGCGTTTCATTGGTCTTGCACCATAAATGGCATCAGAACCTCTTTCTACAATCGCATTAATAGCTCTATCACTTACTTCCAATCGAAGATCACGATCTTCTAATCGTTGACGAAGTTCATCAATAAACTTATAAGCAATTTCATGTAGAGCTAGATTAGAGAGAGCATTGAACACTACTATATCATCAATTCTATTAATAAACTCTGGTTTAAAGTGTTGTTTCACACTATCTAAATAGTGTTCATTTCTTTGATTAATATCTTGTTCAAAAGCAAACTGACTTCCTAAGTTTGATGTCATAATGATGATTGTATTCTTAAAGTCTACATTAACTCCCTTTGAGTCAGTAATATGACCTTCATCTAGTATTTGTAGAAGCACATTAAATACATCAGGATGTGCTTTTTCTATCTCATCAAGTAAAACAATGCTATATGGTTTACGACGAATGCTCTCAGTTAACTGTCCACCTTGCTCATAACCAACATATCCTGGAGGCGCACCTATTAATCTTGAAACACTATGTTTCTCCATATACTCACTCATGTCAATCCTTACAATATTAGATTCATCATCAAATAATTGTAAAGCTAAAGCTTTAGCAACTTCAGTTTTACCAACACCTGTTGGTCCTAAGAACATAAATGAACCTAGAGGTCGATTAGCATCTTGTATCTGTGCCTTAGCACGTAGAATCGTATGCGTTACACGCTCTAATGCCTCCTCCTGACCTTTAACTTGATGTTGCAGAATAGACTGTAAGTTCAATAACTTAGTACGTTCAGTACTAACTAACTTACTAATATCAATATGAGTCCACTTCGAAACAATTTCCGCTACTAAATCCTCATCCACCACTTCTTGAATCATTGATTCTACACTTGGATTATCACTATCAATAAGAGCTTCTAAGTTAGGAATAGTTTCATACTGTAACTTTGCTGCATCTTCATAGCGTGCTTCGTTTTTTGCGCTTTCTAGATCAAGGCGTGCTTTTTCTAAATCTTCCTTAGCACTCTTAATGCTATCCATATGCGATTTCTCAGCACTCCACTTAGCATATAAGACCTGGTATTCTTCTTTAAGATTCTCTAATTCACTGACAATCTCATCAAGACGTATCAATGTTTTTTCATTAGTTTCCATTTGTAGTGCCTTCTCTTCAATCTCCAGTTGAGATATCTTACGCATTAACTCATCTAATGATTCTGGCATTGATTCCATTTCAACGCGAATAGATGCACAAGCCTCATCAATTAAGTCAATTGCCTTATCTGGCAAGAAACGATCACTAATATATCGATGAGATAGTTTAGCACTTGCGACAATTGCCTCGTCTAGTATCTTAACACCATGATGTGATTCGAATCGATCCTTTAATCCTCTTAATATAGAGATTGTGTCGTCAACAGTAGGTTCATCTACATTTACACGTTGGAATCTCCGCTCTAAGGCAGCATCTTTTTCAATATGCATACGATACTCATCAAATGTAGTAGCACCAATCAGACGCAATTCTCCTCTTGCTAGCATTGGTTTAAGTAAGTTAGCAGCATCCATAGATCCTTCAGTTTTACCTGCACCCACTAGATTATGAAGTTCATCTATAAATAGAATTACTTCACCATCTTGCTCTAATACTTCATCTAGAACTGCTTTAAGTCTTTCTTCAAACTCTCCGCGATACTTAGCTCCGGCAATAAGAGAGCCCATATCAATCTCTATTAATCGTTTACTTTTTAAACTAAATGGTACATCACCACGCATAATGCGCCATGCTAAGCCTTCCACTATAGCTGTCTTACCTACTCCAGGTTCACCAATTAGAACTGGGTTATTTTTAGTCTTACGAGATAGAATTTGAATGATTCTACGGATCTCATCATCCCGTCCAATTACAGGATCTATTTTTCCATCTTTAACATCTTGCACCAAGTCTCTACCATATTTCAATAATGCATTTAGTGTCGCCTCAGCACTTTGAGTCGTGATTGGTTTTTGGCCACGGTGTTGCTCTAAAATGGGGGTAATCTTCTTTGTCTCTTCTTTACTAAATAAATCGGTGCTCTCTAAAATACCATGCATTAATGCATACACGGATACATATGTGTCATTATGTTTACTAGTATAGGCATGAGCACTTTGAATAACTTTAGAACTCTCGTTAGAAAATGCTAGATTGGCATTTTGCACCTTAGGTTCCTTTTCTATAGTAGTAATTAATCTACTCTTTAAACTTTCCATATTTACTTTTGCATCATCAAAAACTGGTGTTATAGCACCGTCTTCAACTAGCGCACTTAGAATGTGAACAGGTGCTATCATACTATTTGAATTACGCATCGCAATCGATGCTGCATCATTAAGTACGCGTGCTGTTACTTCTGTATAATTTGATTGTGGCATAAATACCTCCTTATCTAGCACTCTTATCATGTGAGTGCTAACTCTATTTTAATATAAAAGTGACAGTTAATGTCACTTAAATGCTTTTTTAAAGCGTTGAAATGGTGAATCTGTCTTACCATTCTTTCGAATGGACTCATAAGCTTCCTTTTCAGCCTTATTTAGCTTCTTAGGAATCTCCACTTTAATTTCAACATACTGATCACCATGATATGATGATCGTAAATCTTTAACACCTTTACCCTTTAATCTAAAACGTGTATTTGGTTGTGTACCAGATGGAATTGTTAATTCAACATCACCTGAAACTGTCGGAACATCGATCTTAGTTCCTAATACAACATCCTCTACTGATACTGGAATTGTTATGTTAATATCGTTTCCTTCTCGTTTAAAGAACTTATGACTAGATACTGATATCTCAACAAATAAGTCACCATATCCGCCACCGTTACTTCCACGCTCACCTTTTCCGCTCACACGAAGTTGTTGCCCACTTACAATACCTGCTGGAACTTTAATCTCAACGTCAACACGTTTCTTATTGAATCCAGATCCATGACATACTTCACAATACTTAGAAATTGTCTTACCTGAACCATTACAATCTGGACAAGTAGTTTCACTTTGGAATACACCAAATGGTGTATGTTGCTGGCCTACTACACGTCCACTACCATTACATCGACTACATGTCTTAATATCCTTAGATGAGTGAGCACCTGATCCATGGCAAGTTGAACACTCCTCTTCGATATCAAGCTTTATTGTCTTATCAGTTCCAAAGACAGCTTCCATGAAATCAATTCGCATCGTCATATAACGATCGCGACCACGTCTTGGTGCGTTGGCAGCTCGGGATTGTCCCCCAAAGCCGCCACCAAAGAATTGGCTGAATATATCATCCATACCACCAAAACCACCAAAACCAGATGCTCCACCATTTTGGTCAAAAGCAGAATGACCATATTGATCATATTGCGAACGCTTCGTACTATCGCTTAGTACTTCATAGGCCTCCTGAACTTCTTTAAACTTATCTGGCGCATCATCATCTTTATTAACATCTGGATGATATTTCTTAGCTAAAGAACGATAGGCCTTCTTTATGTCCGCTTCGCTTGCGGACTTGCTTATGCCCAACACATCATAATAATCTCTTTTTTGAGCCATTTTTTAACCTCCGCAAGTATTTTAATTAATGTTTTTCTTCAAATTCAGCATCAACCACATCATCTGCAGAGTCGCTCATATCTTGCCCCTCAGCTGCCTGTTGTTGATACATAGCTTCAGCCATTGCTTGAGCAGCTTGTTCTAATGCGTCTAATTTTTCTTTAAGAGTATCCATGTCATTATTGTCTAAAGCAGTTTGTAATTCATCACGTAATTTAGTAACTTCTTCTCTTTGCTCATCAGTAATAGTTTCAGCATCACTTTCAAGAGAAGTATCTACTTGATGAATAAATTGCTCAGCACGGTTCTTTAATTCAGCTGTCTCTTTTGCTTTTGCATCTTCTTCAGCATGATCTTGTGCATCTTTAATCATTCTTTCAATCTCTTCTTCACTCAATCCAGAGTCATTTGAAATTGTGATTGATTGCTTCTTATTAGTTCCCTTATCTACTGCAGATACATTAACGATACCATTAACATCAATATCAAAAGTAACTTCAATTTGAGGAACACCACGACGCGCTGGAGCAATACCATCTAACTTAAATAAGCCTAGTTGCTTATTATCGTGTGCCATTGGACGCTCACCTTGTAATACGTTAATATCTACTGCTGGCTGATTATCAGCTGCAGTTGAGAAAACTTGTGACTTAGATGTCGGAATAGTTGTATTACGTTCAATTAGAACTGTCATAACACCACCCATTGTCTCAATACCTAATGATAAAGGTGTAACATCTAATAATAGAACATCCTTAACATCACCAGCAATAACTCCAGCTTGAATTGCTGCACCCATTGCTACAACTTCATCTGGGTTAACCGATTTATTAGGTTCTTTACCTAATTCACTCTTAACAGCTTCAACTACTGCTGGAATACGAGTTGATCCACCAACTAGTAATACTTGGTGAATATCATTACGTGTTAATCCAGAGTCTTTTAAAGCTTGTCTAACTGGTACTAAAGTACGATCAACTAATGATTTAGTCATTTCATCAAACTTAGCACGTGTTAATGTTGCTTCAAAGTGCAATGGACCAGCAGCTCCTGCAGAAATAAAAGGTAAACTTACTTGTGCATTAACTGTAGCAGATAAATCTTTCTTAGCTTTCTCAGCCGCTTCTTTAAGACGTTGCATAGCC
>CAZEQW010000053.1:0-7753 GCA_964514505.1 uncultured Erysipelothrix sp.
CATTTTGACTAAATGTTACACTAACTGAAGCCATAACAGCAGGAGCCATTAAGGAAGCTAAAGCACGATAATAAATAAAACTATATAACTTATACTCGTCTGGCGTTAAAAACGCCTTAACACTCTCTGGTGTTCTCTCAATGCTAGTTGGTCTAATGGCTTCATGGGCATCTTGTGTATTATCAGTTTTCTTACCCTGACGATACGTACCCAAATACTCTTTACCATACTTTTCTTTAATATATGCATTAGCATCATCCACAAAAGTTTGACTTAAACGATATGAATCCGTACGCATGTAAGTAATAAGACCCTCAGTCTCACCATTTAATGCCTTACCTTCATATAACTTTTGAGCTACACGCATCGTCTTACGTGTTTGAAAACCAAGACGAGTCGAAGCCTCTTGCTGAAGTGTAGATGTAATAAATGGCAACTTAGAGTTTCTCTTTCGATCACGCTTAGTTAAGTTTGTGATTTCAAATGTTCCCGTTGTTGCATCAAGAACAGCTTGAGCATCAGCTTCAGTCTTCATTTCAAACTTCTCACCTTTAAAACGCTCAACACTTGTCTCTATCTCAATACCTTCATTATCAAATAAAGCGATAACACTCCAGTACTCTTCAGGAACAAAAGCAAGAATCTCATTCTCACGATCAACTACTAACTTCAACGCTACCGACTGAACACGACCTGCACTTTTCGAACGAATCTTACGTTGCAATAACTTAGATAACTTAAAACCAATAATCCTATCTAAGATACGACGCGTTTCTTGACTCTTAACTAAATCCATATCAATCTTACGAGGCGATTCAAATGCCTTTAAAACAGCATCCTTGGTAATTTCGTTAAATACAACACGATTCTCCAAATCAATATCAAGTCCTAACTCATCAGCCAAATGCCATGAGATTGCTTCCCCTTCTCTATCGGGGTCCGTTGCAAGATAAACATTATCTGCATCCTTTACAATGCTCTTTAATGACTTAACAGTATCGCGTTTATCACGGCTAACAGAATATGTAGGTGCATAATCATTTTCAAAATCAACACCCAATCCATCTTTACCACGAGTGGCTAAATCACGAATATGACCCTTTGAAGATACTACCTCAAAGTCCTTACCTAGATATTTCTCAATTGTCTTTGTTTTTGTGGGAGACTCCACAATTACTATATTTTTCATATTATCAACTCCATTTCTAACTATCTTATATTAAATCTCCACTTGTCAAGATATCTGCACCCTCTTTTATCAAAACATTACAACCAACACCTGTTTTATCATATAAAGGATATGGCAGACAAATAACATGCCGGTTCAACTCAAGGGCCTCATTAACACTTGTCATTGTACCACTACGTAAAGCAGCACTCATCACAAACAACTTTCCACCTAATGCCACAACGATTCTATTTCTAAAGGGAAAATGATGTCGCTTTGGTTTAACTCCAGGTGGATACTCTGAAATAATACATTGAGTACGCCGCATTTTTTCAAACAACTCCCTATTAACACTAGGATAAATGACATCTATACCACACCCTAGCACACCAACAGTAGAAAAATCAAGAGCACAATTATGAGCAATACCATCAATACCCTTTGCCAAGCCAGACACAATGCAGTACTTCTCACGCAAGATACTTACTAACTCTAATGTACTATTAATCCCATATCTACTTGGGTTTCTACTCCCTACCACACTAACACAAGCCTGATTCAGCAAACTTAAATTACCCTCATAAAACAATATCAAGGGAGGATGTTCTAATTCATATAGAACAGCAGGATATAATAGATCTCCCTGACATATATATTGATAACTACAACGATACACCGGTACTTTCATTTTCCTATCTGCTGCTCGTTTCATTTTAAAGTAATCACCTTCAAAGTGAATCGCCAAATTTTTATAATACTCTCGCATATTAATCACCACTATCTAAATAGATGATTAACAGACATTACTCCTACAAACTTTCAACTTAGTTACAATTTAATACCACTTAATCAAATCCACTTGGCAGAAAGTATTCATAAGTGATAAAGTAACACTAATAAAAACAGGAGAAACTTATGACAATTAATCAATTATTACTTAAAGACAAGAAGAAACTAACACTATATGGTGTTGGTGTATTACTCGCTTCATTAACTAATATAATATTCACTTTCGGTATGAGTTATGCCTTTAATGTCTTAGACGCCACAACAATAGAACAAGTAATACCAATTCTCATTATAAGTATCCTAATAATGATAACTCCAGCTATAGTTCAACTCATATCAAGAATGATTAGGATCGGATTTATGGCCGACACAGTAAAAGAAGTAAGACTACTTGCCTATAGAAAAATTATGAGCCAAGATATCGAATCCTTTTCTAAAGAAGAAAAAGAATCTTACCAAGCATCCCTTATTTCAGATATCAACTTATTTGAAGACGACTTTTTTCTATCAGTATTAAATATAGGGTATGTTTTCTTTTCGTTTCTCTTTAGCTTTATAATTTTAATTCAATACTCTTGGACTATAGCCTTCATAGCACTAACAACTAGTTTAATTCAGTATCTAATATCTAAGATATATGAAAAACGAGTTCGCGCATCACGCAAAAAGTCACAAGATCAAAATAAAACATATAACACGATTCTTTCAAACCTTATTTCGGGTTTCAAATCAATCAAATCATACGCTAGTACTCATCTGTTTGAACAACGATTTAAAGATGAAGTAATATCATTAGAAGAAGTAAAAGCACAATACTTCGCTTATAGTAAAAACCAAGAACTACTAAGTCGTGGCGTATCAACCATTTCAAATATAATCATCTTCTTTATTGCAGCACTACTAATGAGTCAAGACAGTATAAAAATTTCTGATTTCATCATAATCTTAAACTTATCTTCTTCTCTTGTTTGGGGGATGATAAGCGGTACTGCATTTGTGAATAGATTAAAAGCTTCCATTGATATATACTATCGCATCGTAAAATCTGATTCACAAGTCAGTAACTGCTATAAACACAACTTAAACGACGTTTACTTGCAAGTTAAAGACCTAAACTTTTCATATGGAGACAACCATATTATTAAAAACCTAAGCTTTAATCTAGAAAAGAATGAAAAACTATTAATTCACGGACCTTCTGGAACTGGTAAAACTACCTTACTAAACTGCCTAGCCCAAAATCTTTCAGGCTACCAAGGCACAATTCACTATAATGATATAGAACTAAGCGACATTCATCACAGTGAGTTTCTAAACCTAACATCTTATATTAGACAAGCACACTTTATGTTCGATGACAGTATAAAAAATAATATAATTTTAGATCTAGAGTACAACGAAGATAAATTTATCAAAGTGCTTAAGCAAGCTTCTATTTATGATTGGGTCAGTGAAGTAGGATCTGATTACTTAATCAGCGCCAATGGCTCAAACATTTCCGGAGGTCAGCGCCAAAGGATATCAATCGCAAGAGAGCTATATAGTGACTACGAAATTATTTTTATTGATGAACCAAGTGCAAGTCTTGATGATGAAAACTCAAAAACTATTTACGAAACAATACTAAACCTAGACAAAACAGTAATCTGCGTATCCCATCGCCACTTGGATATTCTAAAAAACCAATTTGATCATGTAATATCATTTGAAGGAGATAACTTATGAAAACAGGCAATAAAAAATATCTATTTCCATTACTACTGACCATAACGTTAATCTCCATCTTTAACGGAGTTCTTAATGTGAACTTTGGACTCTTATCTGATTATGCACTAGAAGCTAATTTCAAAGAAATGACAGAGGTTGCGAAAGGCATTCTTCTAATTGGACTTGGACTAATGGTTTCAGTTATGCTCACTAACTACTGCGAGAAAGAGTATCTAAGAAATACAATGGTCGACATGCGATTAAGCTATATCAATACACTCTTTAAAAGACATAAATTAAGTGAACCAAATAGTGTATATATTTCAAATTTGAGTAACGATGCTGACCGGTTAGAAAAGCAATACTTCCAATCGCTACTTTTCTTATTTAAGTTGCTGATTCAGATAATCATTTCTGTAATAATCTTAGCGCAGTATTCCATTCATTTTATTACAGTAGTAGCCGTTCTAGCTTTCATCTTCTTTATAGTGGCCAGAAAAACAAGTGAGCCTGTTAAAAAGGAAGAAAGCGTTAAATCAAAAGAATTAGAAGGTTATACTAATTTTGTTGAAGAGACATTAAATGGATTCTCCGTGATTAAATCACATCAGATTGAAGATAAACGACAGAAGGATTTCTATGTTAAGGTTGAAGGATTAAAAAAACAACACTATAAGATAGAGAAGCAAAAATCATTGGTTGATGCCTTCAACGGAACACTTCAAGGTATATTAATTGGTACTCTTATTGTCTTGGGTTTGTTTGCAGGTTCCAAACTAGGATTTAGTATTGGAGGTAGCATCGTGGTCACACTTGTCTTCTCCGATATCATGTGGCCCTTACAAAGGGTTACACCTTTAATAACGGAAATATATGGTATGAAAAGTATTCTTGATAACTATAATGATGTGTTAAATAAACCAGAAGAAGACGGAAAAGAAGCGATTGATAAATTTGAATCTATCGCATTTATTAACGCTAACTTAGGCTATGATACACCTATACTTAGCGAAGTAAATATATCTATTCAAAAGGGTGAAAAAGTTCTAATCATCGGTCCTTCAGGCGCAGGTAAGTCAACTATACTTAAAACACTGCAACGTGAAATAGACATATTAGGTGGTGAGGTTTTAATGAATAGTAAATCAATAAAAGAGTATGCATTAGACGCATATTATCAACTTATCTCAATTGTTGACCAAATTGGTTTTATATTCTCAGGTACGGTACAGGAGAATATTAGCATGCTTAAAAACAACAATACGATTCCTTACTTAAATAAAGTTGAGCTTAGCTATATGGACCAAAACACTTTACTAATTAATAATGGTGATAATATATCTGGTGGTGAAAGAGCGCGTCTTTTACTAGCCAGAGCACTGCTACATGATAAAGAGTTAATAATTTGTGATGAGATCCTATCTAGCTTAGATACGGAAGTAGCAAGGTCCATCGAAAAAGACATTCTTCATTATGCTCCAACTCTTATTAATGTTAGTCATATAGTTTTCATAGAAAACTTGCAATATTACGATAAGTATATTATTGTAGAAAATGGTTCTATTCAAACAACCACTGATCCAAGTTTTGTTATTGACCGGATGATGGATACTGATATTGAGTTCAAGTAAGCACTGCAAGCAGTGCTTTTTTAATAAAAAAGATTCAGATATCTAATGACATCTGAAACTCATCTTTAAACTTAAAATCTTTTCTATGTATTGGACAACGACCATGTTTAAGAATCATTTCCTTATGAAACTTAGTACCATATCCTTTGTGCTTATCAAATCCATACTCAGGATATATTTTTGCGTACTCTACCATCAAATTATCTCGATAAGTCTTCGCAAGTATACTCGCAGCAGCAATACTTATTGAGCGCGCATCACCCTTAATTATAGAGTGTGTTTCAACTTCAATATCTAAATCCATCGCATCAGCTAAAACAACGCCAACACGAAAACCAGTTGCTACCTTTTCCATACCCATTCTTGTGGCTTGTAAGATATTATGGTGTTCAATCGCTTCAACACTAACCTCAAGTATTTCATAATGAACTGCAACTTCAATTATCTCATTGTACAAATCAATACGACGCTTTTCACTAAGTTTTTTGGAGTCATTTATTAATGGGTTATTATAGCCCTTTGGAAGTACTACACCAGCCACAACACAAGGTCCTGCCATAGGTCCTCGTCCTGCTTCATCAATACCCATTACTAATACATCTTGATTCCAATACTTAGATTCAAACTCTTCTATGAGTCCCATGTTACTGTCCCAATATTTCCATTTTGAACATCTGCTAGGAAAAGTCTTTGAGCTTTTTCTACCTCTAGATATCCGCCACTTTCTAAAAAACCCTTATTTCGAGCAATATCTTCAAACACATTCTCTAAGTTATTTAAACTATAGCGTTTCATTATTGTATCCGGATACTTCTTTATCATTGTATCAAGAGCATAATTACTAACTACATCTAATGGAAATCCTGTTTCTTTGATTGAACCAATCAATGCAACTCTAATTCCCATATCTTGGTTCTCAAACTTTGGCCATAGTACTCCTGGTGTGTCAACTATTTCAAGAGTATCAGATACTTTTACCAACTTTAGCGCTTGAGTGACACCCGGTCTATTCTCTACACGCACTGCACGGCGCGATCCTATTTGATTAATAACCGTTGACTTACCAACATTAGGAACCCCAACGATCAACGCTCTAGAGGCCCGAGAACGGATACCACGTCGTTTATCACGTTCATAACGCTCCTTCATTATAATCTCTGTCTTCTCAAGAATTAAGCGCTTCATAGGATCTTTTAAAACATCAACTAATAACACTTCATGACCCTCATCTTCAAGTCTCTTTTTCCACTCCAAAGACTTCTCAGGATCAGCTAAGTCCTTTTTTGTCAAAATAATGATTGATTTCTTATTGGAGACAGTTTTAGCTAATACAGGGTTACGCGTTGAAAAAGGTGCTCGAGCATCACGGCACTCAATCACAAAGTCAACTGATTTCAAATTGTCTTCAATCAGACGAATTGCTTTGGCCATATGACCAGGAAACCACTGAACTACAGACAAACTACTTACCTCCTATAATACGTATTCTATTTAAAGGGAAGAATACAACTCCATTCTTACTTTTAAAATCACTAGTTTTATAAGGACCTGTATGACGAGAATCCGTAGATCTCATTCTATTATCACCAACTAAGAAAAACTCATCTTCACCTAAAGTAACGGGACCAAAATCATCCGTAAAATCAAGACTACCATTATCCGTCATTTTATTTACATGTTCCTGATTCAAAAACGATTCCTCAACTACTTTACCATTTACATATAATGAGTCATTATCATAATGAATAGTTTCATTAGGTAAGCCAATAACACGCTTAAGTATAAATTTATTGGTGGACTCAGAATATACTATTACTATATCGAAGCGATTTACACCCTGGATCCTTAAACTAATTGCATCTGAAAATCCTAACTCACCATTTTTTATGGTAGGATACATCGAGTCCCCTTCAACTCGAAAAGGACGAAAAACAAACTGTGTCAAAATCACAACAATTACTAAGTAAAAGATTAAATTCTTGATTATCTCCTTAAGTCCCTTTATGAAACGATCATCTGTTTTCATAAATCCTCCTTTGTACGAAAAAGGAGCCGATTAACGACTCCTTCTAATTAGCGAATTTCAGTCAATCTTGCTGACTTACCAGAACGCTGACGTAAGTAGAACAGTTTTGAACGACGTACTTTACCACGACGCAATACCTTCACACTTTCAACGATTGGCGAATGAATTGGGAATGTTCTTTCAACACCAATTCCTGATGAAACCTTACGAACTGTAAAGTTCTCAGCAATCCCTCTTCCTTCACGACTAATAACAACGCCTTCAAATGCTTGAATACGCTCTTTATCGCCTTCACGAATACGTACGTTAACAACTACTGTTGTTCCTGTTTTGAAATCAGGAATATCTGTACGCATTTGCGATTCAGTTACTTTACGAACTAAATCCATCATATATTTCACGCCTTTCTATGTATAAAACTAGTTCATAATC
>CAZEQW010000054.1:0-7728 GCA_964514505.1 uncultured Erysipelothrix sp.
TCAAATATGTAATCAGGTGTAGAAATGAAATCTCCATGATTATCGAATGGTTTTAAGAGTGTTAAAGAGGCTGAACTGCACAGAGCTAGTCTGAGTTTGGGGGAAGATGATGTCAAACACGAAAAGCTAGAAACGATAATTACTAGTTACTTACATGATCAACTAAAGCGCGTGGATTCTGAAGAAATAAGATTCGGAACGTATAAGAAGAAAGAAAGCACTTTTAGAATTTACATATCTGATAAACTAGGTGAGTATACACTTGATAAATTAACCCCTAAACGACTTAGGGACTTTCGAAACGATCTTGGGACAGTTGATATAGTTTCTACCCAAAAGAACTATGTGCTCCAAACATTAATATCGGCATTAGAGTATGCACGAATTTATTATAACTTCGATAAAGACTTATCAATTTATTTAGAGCGATTTCCAAAGACTGATAAAGAGCACCAAAGAAAAAAAGAGAGATTTTCTGCCATGTGGACAGAAAAGGAATTTAATTCATTTATTAACGGAATGGAAGAAAACTATGTATTACTGTTCACTTTAATGTTTAAGCATGGGTTGAGGGTTGGCGAGGCTCAAGCATTGCGTTACAAGGATGTTGACTTCGACACAAAAACAATCGACGTCAATGGATCAATAACAAGAAAAACATCGAGAGGCCAGTATCAACGTAGCTCTCCGAAAACTATCAGTAGCGTTAGAAAATTATTCATAGGAGATACAGTGAATCTTATCAGAGATCAGTATGATGCTAACCATAGTTACTATGGTTTTAATGATGAGTGGTTCATTACAAAAGGTAGCCATCCCCTAAGCGATAAAATGATTCAGCGTAAAAGAGAGAAGCATATAAAATTGAGTGGAGTTCCTGAATGTGGCAACCACGATATGAGGCATATGTTTGTTTCTAACGCATGGAGTAGTGGAGTTCCTATAACTGCAATCAGTGCGTATGTGGGTCATAAAACAGTAGCAGAGACACTCGAAACATATTCTCACTTGACTAAAGAAGACGATGATAAGATGCTCGATTACATCAAAGAACTAAAATAAATCTTCTCAAAATCTTCTCAAACGATGTTTTTCCATAAGAAAACCCACTAAACAGTGGGTGTAATTATCTATGGCGGAGAATGAGGGATTTGAACCCTCGGAAGCATTGCACTTCACTGCCTTTCCAAGACAGCGCCTTCAGCCACTCGGCCAATTCTCCAAGATGCATTCCTATTATACATAAAAGGTTGGGGTATTTCAATACGTAATGTATAATAGAGAAAAGGGGGACATACTAATGATACTAATATTAAATCGCCTTAAGCAAATGGAAAACTTCTCTGATTCAGAAGTCAAGATTGCGCAGTATATTCTACAAAATCCCAAGGATACAATTACCATGTCTATTCACCAACTCGCAAAAAACACCTATAGCAGTGCACCAACAATAACACGATTCTGTAAGAAAATTGGAGTTGAAGGCTTTGCGGAGTTTAAAGTCGAACTTGCGAAAGAAGTAAGTATCTCAACATTCAGTAGCACCCGCATTGAAGATGATTTACCCTTTACAAGCGAAGATAGCTCTGAAGAAGTTGCTAATAACATTCTTAACTTAAACATTCAATCTATGTTGGATACATATAATCACATCAATATCGAACATCTAGTTAAGATTGCCAATCAATTAGCACGGGCTAAATCTATTATGATGTATGGTATTGGACAATCCCTAATCTTGTGTGAAGACTTCCAATACAAACTGTTACGAATTGGATATAACGTCAACGTCGCAAATCAAATTGGTTACGGATATATGCAAGCTTACTCACTTCCAAGTGATAGTGTTGTACTGATGATTTCTTATTATGCCAATAATGAAGCTAACCTAGAGATTGCCAATGCATTAAGGAGCCAAGGGATACCACTGATATTGATTACTGGCCCATATGACACTCCACTTACTAAACTAGCCAATGAAGTTATTAAAGTTCCAAGCCATGAAGGAATCATGAGAAAAATGGCATCCTATTCATCTAGGAGTGCCATTCAACTTATTATTGATATACTTTATGCTATCATCTTTTCTCTTGATTACAATAGCAATAAAGAAATTGTGACTCAAAACTATTAGAAGCCTCTGGCTTCTTTTTCAAAACCTAGAAATCTTGTGTGTATGTAACACCCTTTTCTTCTAGCTTCTCAATCACGTCTTTAAACTGTGGTAAATAGTCTTTATTCGCCACAAACATTTCATCTAGCATTTCTTTCATCTTAGAACCAGCTGAAATCAACGGGTTAACTGTAAAGGCTTGAAGTGCTTTACCATAACTACCAGTAACTGCCGCATCTATTACTAACTCTTCCATAGATTTAAGAAGTTGCAATTGACCACGTGCTGCCGAAGGGAAACTTCCCCAGTTATAAGGTACTGGTCCTTGTGCAGTAATTACACAACTAACTTCCACTACACTATCATATGGTAAATCTGTAATAGTTCCATTATTAGTTGTTGATACAACCATTGTTGTACCAGAGTCATTAGCAATCGATGCAATTAACTCACAAGCTGCATCAGAGTAATGTGCTCCACCTCTCTTGGATAATTGTTCAGGCTTATGATCTAGATTAGGGTCTTTATATAATTCAAAGAGTTCCCCTTCAGTTCTTTTAACAACCTGTGCTCTTGACTCCCCTTTACGATAAGATTCAAGAGATGCATCTAGCATATCTTGTTCAACATAGTAATACTTATGGTAGTCACATGGCAATAATGCTAAGTCTTCCAGTTGTTCATAAATATAGTCTATCTCATCAATATTCTTAACACCAAACTCATTTCTGAAATCACTCTTTGGATCAAAGATTCTTTGAATTAGTGTTTCAGTTACATCAACACCCTTATCAAATACCTTATGCCAGTGGAAATGATTTAATCCAGCATACTTGTGGAATAAATTCGTAGCATCTTCATCAAATCCAAGGGCCTTATGATTTAATTTATACGAACCTATTGGAACATTACATAATCCAATAGTCTTAGTCCAACCACCAACCTTTATTGCTGCTTCAGTAACCATACCAGCTGGGTTAGTGAAGTTAATCAACCATGCATTAGGTGCTAACTGCTTCATATCTTCAATAATATCAAGAATAACTGGAATAGTACGTAGCGCTTTAAAGATTCCACCCGCTCCATTTGTCTCTTGACCCAACATTCCATATTTACTTGGAATACGTTCATCACGAATTCTAGCATCAAGTAAACCCACTCTAAATTGAGTCGTCACAAAATCTGCGTCTTTTAAAGCTTCTTTGCGATCATAGCTAAGATGAACTTCCCAGTCAAGACCAGCAGCTTTAACCATGCGCTTAGCCATAGCTCCAACAATCTCAAGTTTATCTTTACCTGCTTCAATATCAACTAGCCAGATCTCTTTAATGTTTAAACGATCTCTACGATTAATCAACCCTTCAAATAACTCTGGAGTATAGCTACTCCCACCACCTATAGTAACAATCTTTAATTTTCTACTCATAATACACCTCCGTTAACCTTATGATAAGTTTCTTAAACTTCATATGCAAGCGTTTACTAGTATTGTGGTCTATAGTTTCATATTAATTTCTATTAATATCGCTAGCATGAAATATTATTTCATATATTATGATATACTTTCTCTAGGAGGGTAATTAAATGAATACATTATTAATTGGTACTTATACAAAGAAAACAAGCGAAGGTATCTACCGCTTAGAGTTTGATACAAAAACTGAAACCTTTAGTAACCTATCACTGGTAGTGAAAGCAGATAATCCAACCTATCTTGAATACTATAAACCCGGGAAAACTATTTACTCGGTTTATGATAAAGATGGAAAAGGCGGTATTGCTTTATATGACTACAGTGATAAATTAGCAACACTAAAGGAAGTCATTGCTGATGAGGGATCAGCCCATTGCTTCGTGCATTATAATAGCTATACTAAAGAATACTACGGCGCAAACTATCATAGAGGTTTTGTGGACGTTTATAAAGACGGGGCTTTAAAGAATAGAATTAAATATGAAGAAGGTGCTAAAGCACACTATGTAAATACACACCCCAAAACCAATGATTTATATACTATCGATTTAGGTAATGACATGGTTCACAAATATAGAGGACTTGAAGAGATTGCTAGTTATAAGGCACCTAAAGGATCGGGTCCAAGGCATTTGGTTTTTCATCCAACTGCTCCTATCGTGTATGTCTTTACTGAATTATCATGTGACTTAATTGTTCTAAAAGATAGCGATACCTTTGAACAGATTCAAATCATAAAATCAATTCCAGATGGAGCTACTCCTTCAGGGGCCGCTATTAGAATCAGTAGCGATGGAAGATTTGTTTATGTATCTAATCGAGGCCATGACTCAATTACAGTCTTCGCAGTTCAAGATGACTATACAGTTGAACTCATTCAAAACATTAGTTCAGAAGGTATGCATCCACGCGACTTCAACATTAACCCAGAAGAAACACACTTAATGGTCCTTAATAGAGACAGTGATAATCTAGTTTTATTTAGAAGAGATGCTAATACTGGACTTCTAACACTTGTCTCAAAAGATACGGCAGTACCCGAAGGAGTTTGCCTAATATTTATAGATGAAGATGGGCGATAAACTATACTTGGGATGTCACCTATCCTTTACTAAAGGCTATGAAGGACTAGGAAATCAAGCGTTATCAATTGGTGCTAATACATTCCAATTCTTTACTAGAAGCCCCCAAGGCGGTAATGCTAGAGCCTTAGACTTAGATGACGTACAGAAATTAAATGATATTATCGCAAACAATGACTTTGACCATATACTTGCGCATGCTCCGTATACTTTAAATGCATGCAGTGACAAAGATCACGTTAGAGAGTTTGCGGATATGGTTATGCGCGATGACATATATCGCATGAGTTTCTTTGAGAACTCATACTATAACTTCCACCCAGGAAGTCATGTAGGTCAAGGAGTAGATAAAGGAATCGAATTAATTATCGAACACCTCAATAGAATCTTAAATCCTACTCAGAAAACTATTGTTTTACTTGAAACAATGGCTGGGAAAGGTAGTGAAGTTGGAAGAACATTTGAAGAAATCGCCGCAATCATAAAAGGTGTACGTATTAAAAATAAAATCGGCGTCTGTTTAGACACATGTCATATCTACGATGCAGGATATGATATCGTTAATGACTTAGATGGTGTAATTGAAGAATTTGATCGTGTTATTGGCTTAGATAAGCTCTATGCCATTCACATCAATGACTCAAAAAACCCCTTCAAGTCTCATAAAGATAGACACGAAAAAATCGGTGAAGGATATATTGGTTTAGACACATTCATAAACATTATAAACCACCCTAAGCTAAAACATCTGCCCTTTTATCTAGAGACACCAAATGACTTAGAAGGCTATAAACAAGAGATAGAACTGCTTTCAAGTCATCGAAAATAACCACTTAACACAAAAAAACTGCATCTTATCTAAAATAAGGTGCAGTTTTCTATACCCTTTTGTATAATAGAAAGCGTAAGGAGGTAGCCCTTTGAAAATAAAAATAGTTGAAGATAGTGCAATGGAAGATAACGAACTTATCATCTACACAAAATCTATTACCCCTGAGTTAGAAACACTAATCCAGGAACTTCAAACCAATACCATCCTTGCCTACAAGCATACTAGGGAGGTATTAGTTAAAATACAAGACATAATATTCTTTGAGACTGATCAAGATATTGTTTATGCTCATACCACAAAAGAACTATTCGAGACTCGACTTAGACTCTATGAATTAGAAGAAATACTACCAAGCTACTTCATGAGAATCTCCAAATCAGGGATTGTGAATCTAAGGAAAATAGAATCAATAGAAAAATCACTTGCATCAAGCAGGACGATTCATATTAGTGACTCACATAAAGTAATCTATGTATCTCGAAAGTACTACCCAGTGCTAAAATCAAAATTAAACGAAAGGAGTTTTTAACTCATGAGAAAAAATCAATTTTGGGGATTAACACTTGTCCTTATATCACTAACATTACTAGCTAACGCTTTTGGCTTCTATGAAACCAAGAACTTGTTCACACTATCCTGGACCATTATACTAGTCGCCTTTGCACTATCAGCTCTATACAAGCGCAACTTAATTACAGCATCTATTGCTATAGGTGTCGCAATACTAATTAATAAAGAGACATTGAATATTGTTGATGGAGCATCTCGCTATATCTTACCTTCTTCATTTTTACTAGGAGTAGGACTAAGTATGTTACGACCACGAAAAAAACACACCTATAAAACAACCTTCAATAAATCAATCAATATCAACAAAGGTAAAGAGATGGAAGAAAACGGAGATCAAATCAATATCGAGAATAACTTAGGCGATAGTATTCGTTACCTAAACTCCACTAACCTAACTTCTGTTAATATTGAAAACAATCTAGGAACTTGTCGCGTTTATTTTGACCAAGCCACCTTTAATAAAGAAGGCTGTAATATTTATGTTGAAAACAACTTAGGTCAAACTCAACTCTACTTCCCAAAGGATATTAATATTCAAACTAATATATCCAGTACTCTTGGATCAGTTAGTGGAGATAAGAGTTACTTCACAAATGATGATTCCCCTAATATATTCCTAAAT
Organism: uncultured Erysipelothrix sp.; assembly: GCA_964514505.1. Taxonomy (GTDB): domain Bacteria; phylum Bacillota_I; class Bacilli_A; order Erysipelotrichales; family Erysipelotrichaceae; genus Erysipelothrix. Next base: position 6,694 of record CAZEQW010000054.1, read on the forward strand.
GGAGAGTCAAACTTAGGTGAAATAAGAATCTTCTATATTTAGAACTGCATAGCAGTTCTTTTCTTTTGCGCAACACTTGAAGACCCCATAACCATACGTTATAATACAACTTCATTAGGAGGTATATATGCCATTTGAAACACTAATTATAAAAGGAATGAACGAGAACAACCTAAATAACTTAGACCTTGAAATACCAAAGAATAAAATCACTGTATTTACAGGTGTATCAGGAAGCGGAAAGAGCTCTATCGTATTCGATACCATCGCACATGAAGCAGCAAGACAACTCAATCAAACCTACTCAGCGTTTATTCAAACTTTCTTACCAAAGTACTCTAAACCAGATGTACTATCAATAAAGAACCTAAATCCAGCCATGATTGTTGATCAAAAACCAATTGGGGGAAACTCTCGATCTACTCTAGGTACAATATCAGATATCGCAAGTTTTCTAAGACCTATTTTCTCAAAAATAGGACAACCATACAGTGGACCTGCCCACAGTTTTTCATTTAATGACCCCTTAGGAATGTGTCAGAAGTGTTCTGGTATTGGCCGTATCAACAAGGTAAGAGAAGATTTGCTTATTGATATGGACTTATCTCTAAATGAAGGTGCATTTATTTATCCAACCTTCGCCAAAGGCTCCTGGTATTTTACGATCTACGAAGGAAGTGGATACTTCGATATGGACTTACCTTTGAAAGACTATGACAAAGAAACACTCCATCTGCTACTTTATGGAGAAAGTCACAAAGTAAAGATCGGTTCAATTGCAGGAAAAGAAACCAACGCTGATTACGAAGGCGTTATTAATAAGTTTGAACGATTATACATAAGCCGCGATCTAAGCGGACACTCCGATCGTACACGTAAGATAGTTGATGACTATACTCAAGTATCAAAATGTGATGCCTGTAATGGAACACGCTTCAACGAAGAAAAAAGAAACTGCTTAATCAACAACCATAGTATTGCCTCTATAGGTGAAATGGAACTATCAGCTTTAAAGGAATACTTACTGACTATTAA
>CAZEQW010000055.1:0-7659 GCA_964514505.1 uncultured Erysipelothrix sp.
GGAATACGACGCATAAACTCACCCTTTACTTAATAGCTTGTTTAACGATCTCGATTGCTTCCTCTACAGTTACACGTTTTTGTGTCATTTCATCACGTTGACGGATTGTGACCATATTGTCATCAAGAGAATCAAAGTCAACTGTAATACAGAATGGAGTACCAATAGCATCTTGACGTCTATAACGACGACCGATACTTTGTGTATCATCATAATCTGTTTCAAACTCATTAATTAATGTTTCCCAAACACCACGCGCTTTATCACCAAGTTTTTTAGATAATGGTAAAACAGTTGCTTTAATTGGTGCTACTTTAGGGTCGAAGTGCATTACAATACGAGAATCTTTTTCAAGCTCTTCTTCATCATATGCTTCACACATCAAGGCTAACATAACACGTTCAACACCTACAGAAGGTTCAATTACATATGGAATATATTTTTCATTTGTCTCAGGATCATGATATTCAAGATTTGATTTTGAGTGTTCTTGGTGCTGCGTTAAGTCGAAATTAGTTCTATTCGCAATTCCCCAGATTTCATCAAAGCCCCATGGGAACTTATACTCAATATCAACAGTACCTGCAGAATAGTGGCTTAACTCATCTGCATCATGATCTCTAAATCGCAAGTTATCACGATTAATACCTAACTCCACCAAAAAATTCATACAGTATTGCTTCCAATACTCATACCACTCATTAGCATCCTCGGGCTTAGTGAAGAACTGAAGTTCCATTTGTTCAAACTCACGAGTTCTAAAGATAAATTGACCCGGTGTAATCTCATTTCTAAATGACTTACCGATTTGACCAATACCAAATGGCAGTTTCTTACGCATACTACGTTGTACATTTTTAAAGTTAACGAAGATACCTTGAGCAGTTTCAGGACGCAGATAAACCGCATTACTACTTTCTTCAACTACCCCTTGGTGGGTTTTAAACATTAAGTTAAATTGACGTACAGGTGTAAAATTATGCTTACCACAATTTGGACAAGGAATCTGATGTTCCTCAATATAACTTTCCATTTCTGCAATTGTCATAGCACCTGCATTCACTTCGTTATTTGTAAACTCTTCAATTAGCTTATCAGCACGATGGCGAGTATTACAGGAACGACAGTCCATCAAAGGGTCATTAAATGTATCTAAGTGACCACTGGCCTCCCATACTTTCGTATTCATTAAGATTGCTGATTGCAATCCAACATTATACATATTACGAGAAATAAAAGCTTTCCACCATAAATTCTTTACATTATCTTTTAGTTCAATCCCTAACGGACCAAAATCCCATGTATTAGCTAATCCACCATAAATCTCTGATCCTTGGAATACAAAACCAGAGTTTCTTACGTGATTAACAATTGTTTCAAAATCAAAATTGCTCATTTTTATAAACTCACCTTTCATCTACACATTATATCATTATACATCAAAAACTAGTTTCCATGTATTAATTTTTACACCCATGTGATACTCAATATACTTAATTAAGATATTCAACACTTTTTTGTCACTATCATACTCAATAAACCCATCATTTTTGTAGTCCTTAGTAATAAAAATATAGCGAATATATCGCAAATCATCCAACGATAAGTTACTAAAACGATAACCTTCACCGACAAATCCTCCGTGTTCTATCGAAAAATCTGCAACTTTACTATCTCCAGTTAGTACACATCTGTCAACTACAGGACTAATACCTAAAGCTCTAATTAAATTAACTACCTTTATTGTTTGATCTATAACATCAAAAGTTTCAATAGACGTTTCGAAGAAATCAAGCCAGTCAAAACTACTGTTATCGTGACATTTAATAATTAACTCAGACATTAACTGCATATGCAATAACCAATTATAATTCTCACGATGTTTTAAGTAAGCGTTAATTAGTTCACCACTTCGTACTCCTGGCATACCTTTGGGATATTGACTATACATTATCCTAACTTTAGAGAACTCTAGACCAAGAGATTGCTGTTTTGATGTACTTTTATAAAAACCACGTAAAACATATCTAACAAGGCCTAACTTTTGACCAAGAAAATGTACCATGGCATCATGTTCACGATAAGGCGTTGTAAATAAAACATACCCAATGTCTGTTTCGCTAGTCTTCAATTTCTACATAACCTAATTGACTAAGTAATCGATTACGATTACGCCAATCTTTCTCTACTCTAACATAAGTTTCTAAGTAAACAGTTTGCCCTAAAATAGTTTCCAGTTCCAATCTTGCTTGCTGACCAATTTGCTTAATCATGGACCCTTGCTTACCAATAATCATACCCTTTTGAGAATCTCTATTTACTAAAATAGTAATATCAATAACCAAAGCATTCTTTTTTCTAGTCATCTTATCAATAGAAACTGCAACAGAGTGCGGTATTTCTTCTTGCGTTAAATTAATAATCTTCTCACGAATAATTTCAGCAATAATGAATTGCTCAGGATAAGCTGAGACAGTATCCTTTGGATAATACATGACATCATCATGTAAGTAATTAAGGGTAATGTCTAGTAAGCGGTCAATATTTTCATCATTTAACGCTGAGATAGGAATTATTTCAGAAAATTCATATTTATGTCGCATTATCTCAATCTTCATTAATAAAGTTTCTTGATTAACTGTATCTACTTTATTTAAGATTAAAATAACTGGCACCTTAACTTTAGCAAGCTTATCTAAAACAAACTGATCCCCTTTACCAAAATCCTCACTTACATCCATTAAATAATAAATAACATCAATTCCATGAAAATGAGAATAGGCAGCTTTATTCATTCTATTTCCTAGCTCATGTTTTGGTTTATGAATACCTGGGGTATCAATGAAAACCATTTGTGAAGTATCATCAGTTCTAATACCGATAATAGCATCACGCGTTGTTTGTGGTTTGTCCGTCACAATCGCAATCTTTTGCTTAACTAATTGGTTAATTAATGTAGACTTACCTGCATTAGGTCTTCCTATAATTGAGATAAAACCAGATTTAAAATCACTCATTCAAGTCCTTCTTTCCAAATGCAAAAGGTAATAACTCTTGCATTGAGGTTGTCATTTCATTGTCTTTATTTGATAAATAAATAGGTGTATCTTCCTCTAACAGCTCTGAAAGAACTTGCCTGCAAATTCCACATGGTGTTCCCAAAGTTAAACCATCCGTTACAATAGCAATCCCTTCAATATCTTCTTTTCGATACCCTTGTGAGTAGCATGCAAATATCGCGCTACGCTCTCCACAGTTGGTAGCACCATAAGAAGCGTTTTCGATATTAGCCCCCATAAAATATTGACCATCTTTAGTCTTTATACAAGCGCCAACATGATAGTTAGAGTATGGGGCATAGGCATTGCCCATTGCCTCAAATGCTTTATCCAATAAAACTTTTTTCATAATAACCTCCCTGCAGTAATAACTACTGCAATAATAACAGCATATAAAGCAGCTAATAACACGGCCGCTGCTGCAATATCCTTAATCTCTTTTACATGCAGATCATATTTTTTCACCAGTAAGTCACAAACATCTTCAACGGCAGAGTTTAAGTATTCTGTAATAAGTACCAGGAAGATAGCTGATATAACAAAAAGCCATTCAATCGTTCCTATCTTTAAATACACAAAGAAGATAAGCGATAATAGAGCCAGTATTACTTGAATGGTAATACTGATATCATAGCGAACACCTGCTATAAGTCCACTAAAAGCGCAGGCAAATTTTTGATATGTTCTAACGATTAGGTCTTTTAGCAATGTCATCTAAAATCTCCTTTTGCAATCGTGTCATCTCTTCCTCTTCTTCTTTAGTCTCATGATCATAACCTAATAGGTGTAAAAAACCATGTGCTACTAAGAAGCAATACTCTCTTTTTAAACTATGACCATAGTCTTCTGCCTGCGATCTAACTTTATCAACGGATATAATAATGTCACCTAAACTTAAGACTCCATCCACTTCCTCGCCATCCACAAAACTCAATACGTCCGTAGGTCTATCAACATTTCGATAGTTTTTATTGTACTCATGGATTGCATCATCATTTACCATGACAACAGAAACTTCTACGTTACTATCGTGTCCAACTTTCTTTAATGTTTTATCTAATATTGGCTCTAAATATTTTCGATAATTACGCCAAGAATCTTCGTTACTTTGATTCATATAGTTTATGTGCATTTTATCACGCTCCATACCTTATTATAGCATAATTAAGCATAAAAAAAGATAGAATTATCATTCTATCTTATCCAAACTTGCCACCTAAATAGTCTTTTGTTCTGCTATCTTTTGGATTTTGAAATACTTCTTCTGTTTTTCCAAACTCAATTAAATCTCCTAACAGGAAATAAGCAATATTATCACTAACTCGGCGCGCTTGTTGCATGGAGTGTGTAACAATAATTATTGTATACTGTTGTTTTAGTTCCATTATAAGTTGCTCGATCTTCGCTGTAGCAATTGGATCCAATGCTGATGTAGGCTCATCCATTAGAATTACATCCGGTTCAAGGGCAATTGCTCTAGCAATACATAATCTCTGTTGCTGTCCACCAGACAAGCTTAGTGCACTATTATGAAGTCGATCATGAACTTCATCATATAACGCCGCTTTACGTAGTGATGATTCTACTGCTTTATCCAATATCTCTTTACTTCTAATTCCTTGACAGCGAAGACCATACGCTACATTATCATATATACTCATCGGAAATGGATTTGGTTTTTGAAAAACCATCCCTACTTGAGTTCTTAAACTAACAACATCCATGCGATCATCATGGACATCATATCCATTAAATAAAATATCTCCAGTAATCTTGCAACCTTCAATTAGATCATTCATCCTGTTAAAGCATCGCAAAAAAGTACTCTTACCACATCCCGATGGACCAATAAAGGCCGTAACTTGATTACTATTAATAGTAATATTAATATCTTTCAAAGCATGGTTTTTACCATAATATAAATTTAAATCTTTTACACTAAATGCACTCATATTAAACTCCTAACTTCTTCTTATATTGATTACCAATAATTTTAACTATAATATTTAAAACCAAAACCATTACCAATATTAATATAGCAATAGCACTTGCTAACTCAAAGTTTGGTTGCTCATGTGACATTAAGCCCCAAATATGAACCGAAAGCGATGATGCTGCTTGAGTAAGCTTGGGTGAATCACTCACAAATGTACCCATGGTAAATATTAGTGCAGCCGACTCTCCAATAATACGACTAATCGATAATATCAGTGCACTTAGTAGACCAGGTAATGCACTTGGTAGTAGTACTTTAAATATAGTTTGCGTTTGTGTAGCACCAAGTGATAGTGATGCACTACGTAGGTCATCTGGAACATTCAACAACGATTCTTGTACTGACCTAATAATTATTGGCAATAGTACGATAGACATAGTCATAGCACCCAATATAATACTTTGACCGTTCACATTAAATAATGCAACAATTGGATAAAGGACACTCATACCCATTAATCCAAATATAACTGAAGGCACTCCTGCTAAAAGTTCTATTAATGATTCCAAAAATTTGGTAATCTTATTCTTTTTAGCTATCTCAACTAGGTAGATAGCCGCAAAACTTGCGATTGGAAAAGCAAACAACAATGATAATCCAATCAACATCAAAGTAGCAATTAAAGAGCCTCTGATACCACCACCCTGAGTCTTATAATAGAGATCCATACTATTTGCTTCTGACTCTAACTTTTGGGCTAAAGTAGCCGCATCATCACCGTAGATAGTACCACCCATAATGGATTCATCGATTAAAATAGATTCAATTAAGGCTCCACTGGGAACACCCTGTATCTTTCCTAAACTATCACCACTTGTTAATGAAGTAGCACCATTAAAGGTTGATTTTTCATCAATATAAATAATTTCAATTACTTTATCCTTTTCAATAGATAAACTATCTTTAATTGCGATACCATATTTTTCAATAAAGTATACATCGCTACTAAAGTTACCGGGATTTTGGTATTTACCAGATTGCTGAACTTTCACAAGTACATTTTGACTCCAATAATCTTGTTTCAACATTTCAAAACTCAATGATCCCATTCCTTTAGAAAATACAAAGTAAAATATCATCATTAGCACTACAACTGATATAGATGAAGCAAAAATAGTCATTGCTTTAAGTATCTTATCTTTAGTATGTCTATTCATTTACTTCCCAACTCTCTTTTTAATCAAATTAATCACTAGGTTACTAACTAGTATTGCGATTAGTAGTACAATTCCCACACTAAACCGGATATCATAATCCAGCCCCGTTGTCTCACTTAATCCCAAAAGCATCGTCGAGGTTAAAGTTCTTGTAATAGCAAAGGGATTAAAACTTGGTCCATATAGTTTATTACCAGCAACTAATGAAACAGCAGTAGCCTCACCAAAAGCACGAGCTAAACCTAATACTAAACCTGTGAAAATTCCTGACTTAGCACTAACTAAAACTATTTTGAAGTTTGTCTGGGTTTCCGAGGCCCCAAGAGCCAAAGATCCCAACTCCAAATTATGATCAACCGCTTCAATGGCCGTTATCGATAACATAGTCATAGTGGGTAAAATCATTAGTGCCAATAATATAATTACAGCTAAGGTTCCCCTTCCACCAAATGTTGAAATATTAAATACATTGGTGGCTAAGGCGTCAATCCACTTTACAATTACACCTGATGCAAATACACCATAAATTATTGATGGAATGGCCGCAAGCAACTCAATAACAGTTTTCATTATTGTCGACAAGAACTTTGGTGCCATTTTCGCGATAAATAATGCAGTTAGTACTGCAATTGGGAATGCGATTAAAGCCGCAAGAAATCCTGTATATAGGGTGTTAATTAGTATAAATAATACACCATATAGATTTAAATCAGATCTCCAAACCATTCCACTTATAAAGTCTAAGAAGCTTACTTCTGAAAATACGGATATTCCCTTTTTAAATATAAACACAAAGATAATTACTACCATGGAGGAGGCAATTAATCCCGCAAGTCTAAATAACGTTCTAAAAGCGAAGTCAATGACCCGCTTATTTTTTTGATAATATGGAGACCAATAAGTTCTCATTTATCTCAACTCCTTTTCTAATTTCAGAAAAGTTATTTGACTTCGCTCCATAATGTTATAGTGCCTTCATAAATGTCTTTTAGTTTCTCATTAGAAATACCATCTAAACTACTGTTTTTATGTACTACAACAACTACAGCGTCTTTAGCATATACACCTTGTAACATCGCGTTACTTAAGTCTTCTGTGCCATCTGTTTTGAAATCACGAGATGCAAATCCAATATCGGATGCATTTGCGCTATCTTTCTCAGATCCAACTGTACGTTTATGGCCATCACCTGAACCTTTATGATTCATTTCAAAATTTACATTACCTGCTAAAGGTTTAAAGCTTTCTAAAGCTGCTTTTAATGTCTTATCTACAGAAGTAGAACCAGCTGTTATCAATGTCATTGAACTATTATCTTTATCTACAATTGGGTGGTTAACTTTAAGTTCACTCCATGGAGTACCACTTTCAACATCAACAATACCACCGGCTGCTAAAACTACTTGTCTACCCTCTTTAGAGTTATTTAAGTAATCTAAGAATGCTG
>CAZEQW010000056.1:0-7564 GCA_964514505.1 uncultured Erysipelothrix sp.
ATCCAACTAAGATTCCAACACCTTGATCTAAAATAATCATACCAAAAGCAGCTAATAAAGCTCCTTTAATAACTTCAGCAATTGGCTTTTTAAGAATTAATAAACCAATAGCGGCAACCAAACCAAGTAAAATTGGCGGGTTTTGAATAATGTTTTCAATAATAAAATTCATATTTCTTTCCTCTTTCTTTTATTTTATAGATACTCTTGAAACTTTTCTTTAACTTCTTCTTTATCCATATAACGCTTAATAGCGATTACAGGGCCTTTAACACTGCCGCGAAGTTGCGTAGCAAGTTCTTCACTTGTAAACACAAAATCAGCATCTGTACCTTGAGCCGAAGTAATATCAGTATTTTCAACTGTACCTTCGATACCTAAATCCTTAAGTACCTTCTCAATTGACATACGCAAGATCATTGAAGATCCAACACCAAATCCACATACTGCTAGTATTTTCATCATACACCTCCTTTTCCTAATAAGTTATAAATCACCTCAACATCACCTTCTTTAATCAACGCTAACTTATCATCTTCCCCAATAATATCTGATAAAGCAGCTAACGCTTTTAAGTGACTCTCGTTATCTACAGTAGCTAGAACCATAAACACCTTTACGGGTTTACCTTTCATATCCACTGCTTCCTTACTAACTAAGACTGAAATTGCAATCTTATTAACATTTCCTTGATTCGATGCATGCGGTAAAGCAAACTCATCGGCTAAGACAATGTATGGGCCAAACTCTTCAACAGCGTTGATCATGGCATTTACATAATCATCTCCAAATATGTTCTCTTTAAGCAAAGGAGCACTTGCTAAAGCAATGGCTTCCTTCCAATCACCAATCGAATCCACGACTTTAATTCTATCTTTTGTAATTAATTCATTTAACATAGGTTGATACCTCTCTTTAATATTTCCAAACTTCAATACTTCATTTATTTCTTTAACTAACTCATCTCTATTTATAATATGAGTATACTTCTCAATCGTCGCAATCAACTTATCCTCTAAATTAGTTTTTGGTTTTGCAACATCACCAAATACATCCTTTAGTTTTTCCTTATCAGCTTCTGATAAGATAGGATGAACCTTTATCACATTTTTATAATAAGGTAAATCTAGCGTTGTTAGTATCGTGTCATAATTTTCCACAATCGAACCCAATTGATTTATTGAATATGCCCCGATAATCTCCACATTAGGAAATAACTTCTCGACTTGCGAACTCAGGTGATGTGCTACTGCACGACCATGTGGACAAACAAGGATCACACGGTGATGAGAGAAATCATCAACACTATGCTCATATAAATATCCGCCAATATAAGCTACCACAAACCCTATTTCTTCATCTCTCATTTGGTGAAAAATACTAATATGGTCAATAGACCTAACTATTGTCTTAATATTCAAAAACAAATAGAAGTACTTAACTCTAATCTCATTGAGACTTGGGTTAAGGGCAGGATAGCCAAACTTAATTCTATAATAAGAAGCGATCAAGTGGTTTTGCAGACTGCTAATAAATGTAGGATCCCACTTAACATCCAAAGCAATCTTATACTTAACTTCCGTCAGTAGTTCGTTGACATATAAGGACACAATCTTTGATACATCTCGATGAGAACTAGTTGATATACTTAATATATACGACTTTAAATACTGCGATTCATTCTTATCTTTTAATAACTCCATTACATCAAAATTAACATCTTCTACATCAGTTCTGCCTTTAATTTCAAGCCAACGATCATCACTTAATGTTCCATGTCCTCTTCTTTCAATTAAATTAAGTAACTGACTTAAGTAGAACATAGAGTAATCAGACAAGTATAAATTGTACTTTTTATTAAAGGCCAATACTTCATCTTTTATTAATGTAAAATCAAATGGTTTAAGTGCAACTAATCGCAAGTATATGTCACGAATCTCATACTCAGAACCCACAACATAATAACGTTTATTATATTGAAGTGTAATTCCGTCTTGCAATAACTCAGACCTAATTAATTCTATGTCAGAAAATATAGTCGTTTTACTAACACCAAACATCTCTACATAATCATCTAAAGTTTTACACTCATCATCTAAGATTGATAATAGGATCCTTTCTTGTCTTTCTTGTCTAGCATAGAAAGGTTCTATAACATTTTCAGATACATGCGCATCAATCTTATCTAAATCTCCCTCCAAGATTACACTGTCCTGTTCAACTCGTAGTTTCCCTAAACTGGATATATAATGATTAATTTCTTCGATATCATAAAATAGGGTTCTCTTGGATATATCATATATGCGCATAAGACGCGATAAATCCACAGTCTTATTGTTCAACATGATTCTTAATATTTCAACGTGTCGTGTTCGCATAGAAACCCCCTAGCTCATATCATTTCTTTGCATTGACGATTGATACAACTTGCTTCAAATGTTCAACATCCGTCGCAATATAATTCATATCATCCTCTATCTCCATTTTAGCGGATAAATGAATGCTAGTGATATTTAATGCATCTAACACCTCTTGAACGTTATCAACATTGATACCACCACCAGGCATTATTTCAATACGATCACTATACTTTTCAATCAAATTCTTCAGAATATCTAAGTTATCTAAAGTACTCGATGGGCCTCCGGATGTTAATATACGTGTAAAACCTAAATCTATTAACGTATTACAAGCCTCATCAAAGTCACGTACGTAATCAAATGCTTTATGAAATGTAAAACTACAATCATTACCTAGGCGACTCATTAAGTCTGCGATTCTAACCGAATCAACAGTTTTGTCTTTAGTCAACATACCAATAACGAAGTCACGTGCACCATGATTATAAAAATTCAAAGCATCTCTTACTATCACATCATACTCAAGATCAGAATAGACAAAGCCACCTGCCCTGGGTCTTATATAAGCTAGTATTGGTAAGTCAGTCATTTCTTTTGCGATAATATAGTTCGATATAGAAGGTGTAACTCCAAGCACTTCCATCGCTGTAGTTAGTTCTAAACGTGTTGCACCAGCCTCTTCAGCTCGTTTTACATCTTCAATACTACTTAAGCAAACTTCAATATCCATAAATACACTTCCTTCCACCTTTAGTATATGACAAATAATATAAAGCTCCATATCAATATATTGCACTAAAAAACAAAAAAACGGGTTTCCCCGCTTAAATGATACTTTCTATTGGCAGCAATTCCTTACTAACCACCGCTCTAACAGTCTTCATAGGATTTACTACTTGAGAAATTTTATAGTCTACAAACAATGAATTAAAGATGTAAGCTTCTTCCCACATTATATTATGTGCGGTTTTAATAAACTCTGTTATTTCATAGCCAGCACTTACTACAGCCTCATCCAAAGTTTCTTCTGAAGCCACAACCATGACCTCATTGTCATTCTCAATAATTGGCCAATTTATTGAAACATCCTTGATTACACTAACCTTTAGAGTTACATCTGCTTGTACCTCAAGACCAGAGATACATAACTCACCATCACCCATTATTGCATGACAATCTCCAAGCGCAAACATCGCACCATCTTCTCTTATCGGGAAATACACAGTGGCTCCTTTTCTTATATCAGTTGTATCCATATTACCACCATGATTACCAGGTGTTCCTGTTACAACCCCCTCTTGATTGCTACCGGGGGATACTCCGATTACACCAACCATAGGATCAATATTCTTTTTCAGACCTAAAAAGTCAACTTGACCATCTACCACCTCTACGATTCTAGTAACAGGTTTACTTACTTTATCCCCAAGTGCACCACCACCTGGAAGAACAACAATTGAACCAGAGGAAGCAACTTCGATATCAATAATTTCAACCTTTAATACATCCCCAACCTTAGCATTCTCGACAAAGAATGGACCCGTAGCTGGATTAACTCGACCAAAATCAATGTCCGATATTAGATCATCATTTGATTTAACTTGTTGAAAGAAGCAGTCATTAGTATGAATCTTTAATGTCTCGCCATCTCCGATTGTATCAATAGCTTCTAAACCACTTTCAAACTTATATATTACTTGATCTGTATTTATAACTCGCATCATAAATACCCCCTTTCTTTGCATTATAGTAGCACTAAGTATCATTCAAGTCAAAAAGAAAAGAGCAACCAAAGTTGCCCTTCATTATATTACTCTTTACCTAATAATCTAAACATATTACGTTTGTATACTTCAACACCTGGTTGATCAAATGGATTAACATCCAGCATATACACTGACATAGCCAATGCCTTAAAGAAGAAGTACACAAGGTACCCAAAGTTATATGCATCCATCTTATCAACTTCTAAAATTATATTAGGAACATTACCCGTTTCAACGTGTGCTTCAAGTGTCCCTTCAAAAGCTTTTTGATTAACCCAATGCAAACTTTTACCACCTAGGTAGTTTAGTTGATCGATGTCACCATCTTCCATTGGAAACTCCATATCCTCAGTTGGATTCGTTATAGTAATAATCGTTTCAAATAAGATCTTACTTCCCTCTTGAACAAACTGCCCCATAGAGTGAAGATCTGTAGAGTTATTTACACTTGTAGGAAGAAGACCTTTGTCTTCCTTACCTTCAGATTCACCAAACAACTGCTTCCACCACTCTGCTAAGAACACTAACTGCGGTTCATAAGAAACTAACATCTCAGATTTCTTACCCATATTCTCTAAAATACGACGTGCTACTGCATAAACGTATGCAGGGTTATCATTTAAATCATCAGTGTTTAAATGGACCGTGGCATCACGCACACCTTGCATTAATGCATCAACATCAATACCCGCTGCAGCAATTGGCAACAATCCAACTGGCGTAATAACCGAGAAACGACCACCAATGTCATCAGGAATTACGAATGTTTCATAACCCTTCTCATCTGCTAATGGCTTAAGTAAACCATTCACAGCATCTGTAGTAGCATATATTCTATCTTTAGCATCAGTACCATATTTCTCTTCCATGAACTGACGAATTAATCTAAATGCTAATGCAGTCTCTGTTGTCGTTCCTGATTTAGAAATAACATTACAAGAAACTTCTTTATCCTTAATATAATTTAAAATTCTAACGATTGCTGTTGAAGAGAACGTATTACCTACATATATTATCTCCAATGAATCATTAGCATAAGGCCCTTGGATCATTTCAATAGCAGCACGTGCCCCTAAATAAGATCCACCGATACCACAAACCAACAATACATTAGATGACTCACGAATTCTCTTTGCAGCTTCCTTAACGCGAGCATACTCCTCACTATCAAAATTAAAAGCCCAATCAACCCAACCTAAAAAATCATTGCCCTTACCAGTCTTATCATGAATCATTCTATGAATCTGACTTACTTTAGATTGATACGATAAAACATCCTCACTCAACTTCGCATTACTTAAGTCAACCTTAACCATTTTTTTCTCCCTCTCATCGATCCACCTTGGAACCATTTCCACTAGTGTATTGAAACCAATATATGAATCCGGTAATAAACGACGCTTCTTATTTTGTGAAGCCTTTTGCTTACGAGCAGAATAATTTAGTGCCTTAAGAGACAATCTTAATTGACGAGAACTAGAATCGACATCAATTACTTTCGCAATAATCCGCTCCCCTTGCGATACAAAAAGACGAATATCCCGTACATAATCATCTGAGATTTCAGAGATATGTATTAACCCCGTCGTATTATCATCTATTTCCACAAAAGCACCATAAGGTTTAATTCCTGTAATTACACCCTCTATAATCTGTCCATTCACATATTTATGTTTCATTTTCAAACCTCAATTCCAATATATTATATCATAATGTGCTATAATAATTTAACAAATAATTAGGGAGATTCTATGAGAACATTTTATCCTTTAATAGCCGCTATTCTATCAAATATAATAGCACAAATATTAAAACCACTATTCAACTATATGAGAACAGGCGAGAAAGACCTATCTCTTTCAGTTGAAAGCGGCGGTTTCCCAAGTTCACACACCTCTATGGTAGTTGGACTAACTTTTGCTTTGGGCTATCAAGAAGGATTTGATTCCATTCCTTTCTTCATCACCGCAGTCTTTTCATTAATAACAATCTATGACGCAGGTAATGTAAGATACTATGCAGGAAAGAATATTGAAGTCACGCGTCAGTTAATCAAAGACTTCGAAGCACTAACTCAAACCAAACTAAGTGACCCCGTTTACTTAACTAAATTAAAAACAGTCCTGGGTCATAAGTGGATTGAAGTATTAGGTGGGTTTCTACTTGGATTTATAGTCCCATCACTGTTATACTTTATGATATAGGAGACATAGACATATGGAACTTGAAAAAAAAATTAAACTAACATTAGATCGCATTCGCCCCTACATACAAGGCGATGGCGGTGATATAGAGTTTGTGAGTTTCAACGAAGAAACTGGTTTAGTAGTTGTTAAGTTGCTGGGGGCATGCATTGGTTGTTCACTAGTAGACTTTACTATCAAAGGTGGTGTTGAAGCACTACTAATGGATGAAATACCAGAAGTAAGACAAGTAATTACAGAAGACACATACTTATACTAGAAAAGGGCTTTCGCCCTTTTTTACTTTCTATAAAATGCTACGAAGTTGATACTCCAACTCATTTAAATTACTACCACCCAGTACCAATGTATAAAGATTACCATTATCAATATAATTTATGGCCAAACTACTGATTGTATCCACATGACGTTCAACCTTAGACTTAGGGTTTAAAAACGCATAATTACCATAAGCAATATACGCTGCCGTAGAATACTGATTTGTGGAAGTATAACTAACTTGAGAAGTCGAATGAATACTAACACCCGTTATATTTTCCTTCTTCACAAACTCATCACCATAAAACATTCCCTTATCTGATATTCTTAACCAGATTTCTTCTTGGTATCGATTTCTACCGCCGCTAATATACTGAACCAAACCACGATATATTAACTTACCAAACTCAGGTTCCTCTTTTATCATCATCAAGATATTATCCAACACAATCATTTCCTGACGCAGTCTACTTTCTATTGTATATGTAAAGTAGATAGATGAAGTTAGCACAACTGCTTTAAATAGAAGAAGAATATCATTCTTCATCCCTGGATCCAACACAAAGGGTAATACCAATGCTACTACACGAATAAAGTCCAATGCTCTAATTGATTTATTTAATCTTCTTATTTCATCACTAGCTTCCTTATTTTCATTATTACGCTGCCTATAGTTGATATTATAAATAACATCTTGAAATGACAACATAAAAACTAGATGAATAATCGAAACCATTGCCCCTACAAAAAATAGTGAAACAGGAATTAGGTTACTTAACCAAAACGACAACAGAGCACTAAGTATAATACCAAATGCTATCAATACACTAAAAACAAGATACACAGTAGCACCCCCTATTAGTTACTATTTTAGCACATTTATTGCAACCTTAGTAACATTGCTTTTATACCTTTAGTTTGTAAAAAAAGAAGGCCTAATTTAGCCTTCTAGTATTTCATCCTTTAAAGTAAGATA
>CAZEQW010000057.1:0-7118 GCA_964514505.1 uncultured Erysipelothrix sp.
TACAGCTCTTTCTTTACCCAATCCTCTATTCCAATCTCCCTATAACTATCATCTGCTATGATACCATTTGGTACTGACTTTTCCACAAATCCTAACTTCTCATATAACTTAAGAGCTGCTAAGTTCTCAGTGTTTGGATCAACGTAAACTACTTTAGCTCCGCCTTCTTCAAATGCAATATTAATCGCATACGTCAAGGCAGCAGTACCCAGTCCCATTTGACGAGACTCAGAGTTTAATTTAATATCCATAGATGCGTATCCATTCTCGTCTACGTTGTAGAACGTTTCTCCACAATATACACCTTCATTATAAATAGAATAATGACATCTACTTGGCTTATTTATAACCCATTTAAGCCATTTGATTAGGTATTTCATATCAACACCAATGCCGTTTGGGAATCCTACATACTTCATTACATTCCCATCATTCCATAGACTCATTATATTTTCTAAATCTACTGCACTTGTTTCTCTTATTTCCATTTGGTTCTCCTTTTTAATAGAACAAAATCCTCCTTAAAACTTAAGAAGGATTTTTAATTATAGTATACCCATAGTTACTAAATAATCTCTGAACATTAACGCATTACCATTATAATGGTAACCATGTATTCCTAGTTTTTCACCAGCCACAATATTGGCTGAAATATCATCGATAAACATACTCTCATTTGGATCAAGGTTATGTTTATCAAGTAAATGTTGATAGATTCTAGCATCTGGTTTAGATATCTTTAAGTCTGCCGATATAATTAAATCATCGAAATACTTAAAGACTGAAAATGTATCTTTATATCCATGGAATGTAGATGCAGCATTTGATAAAAGATAGATGTTATAGCCTCTTTCTTTTAACTCTCTTACTACTTCTTCCATTTCAAGTCTAGGTCTTTTATGTAAGTGCCATGTATCAAAGAAGTCTTTGACCTTCTCACTTAAATGTTGAGGAACTTGTTTCAATATTTCTGATTTAGCTTCTTCAAATGAAACCAAACCCTGATCTAAGTTGCTCCACATGTCACTTCTAAATATTAGTGTTTTTAGTAAAGCAATATCACCAAAGTCAGGTGTATACTGCGATAAAATGTAATCCGGGCTAAAATCCATTAGGACATTTCCCATGTCAAAGATAAAATTTTTAATCATAGTGACTCCTTTGTTAGTTGATAGAAATTATATAACTCATTCTTAGATATATTATATTCTTTGGCTACTTTATTTATAGCGCGAGATGGGGACATGCCTGCATCAATCTCTCTATTAACATAAATCAGTAAATCTTCATTTGAATAAACAAGTTCTTCATTGCTAGCTTCAATAATCAACACGAACTCACCTTTAAGGGTTATGTCGCTATCAATAATCTCTTTAACACTTCCTCTTATGAACTCTTCATGTAGTTTTGTTATTTCTCTTGCTAAGCAAATATTTCTATCGCCCAGCTCTTCATATAGTAGGTTTAGTGTCTTCTCTACGCGATGAACTGACAAATAGAAGATTGAAGTATGATTAAAATCTTTAACGACTTTAAACTGTTCCTTTAGTTTAGATTCTTTAGTTTCTAAGAAACCAAAGAAAGTAAATGGTTGAGCGACAATACCTGAAGCTACAAGCGCATTAAGAAAAGCACTACTACCAGATATTGGAACTAAGTTATATCCTTTGTTGACTATTTGAGTCGCTAAGTATTGACCTGGATCACTTATCAATGGATATCCAGCATCACTAATTAGAGCAATATTCTCGCCCTTATCTAAGTGTCCAAGGATCACTTCAGCTGATGCTTTTTCATTATGCATATGATAACTAATAAGAGGGGTATTAATACCAAAGTGGTCCATTAACTTCCTTGAAGTACGAGTATCTTCTGCAGCAATAACATCTACTTCTTTTAAGGTCTCTATGGCTCTTGGTGTCATTTCTTTTAGATTGCCAATTGGAGTTGCCACTAGAAATAAAGTAGGTTTATCATTCTTAAAACTTTGCTGAATCATATCTTCTTGCCTTTAAGATTAAACTCTTTCATGGATACAGATAATCTTTCGCCTTTAGTAGTTAGTATAACCGATGCATTCATACAGTTAATCTCTGATAAACGATACTCTTTTTCATTAAACATAACACGTGAGAAGAGTTTAGGGATTCCTTTAGTACACTCAATATAAGCATCGTTCTCATAGGCTAGACAGCATTTAAGTTTCCCGCATACTCCTGCTAACTTATCATTATTAATAGGTAGCATTTGATTCTTAGCCATGGAGATTGTGACACTTTCAAAGGAACGTTTGTGCATACAACATGCTTCTCGTCCACAAACACCCAATCCACCTACAATCTTAGCGCGATCGCGCGCTCCAAGTTGACGCAGCTCAATTCGTGCTGGAGTTTCCCTCGTAAGTCTTCTAAGTAGTTCTTTGAAATCAATTCTTTTTTCGGATAAATATTCAATATATACCTTTGATCGATCTAGGTTATATGTAACACTCATAAGTTCCATTTCTAAATCTAGTTCACTAATTATATCACTCGTGATTAATTTCATATCGTTGGCTACTTCAATATTACTCCAGTATGTTTCTATATCTTCACTTGTTGCATGCTTAACAATCTCACCGATTGTTTCCATTATATGCATGGTACGGATAACCTTACCAATATTTAAGCCGCGTTCAGATGAGACTACTACGTCTTCTCCAATCTCATATTCAACATTACTGCTAAATACATCAACTCCAGAAGTACCACGGATTCTAACTAAATAATATTTCATAATTGCCCTCCTTTACTTACTGTATAGGCATATTGATCAATTAAAAGACTAGTGATTACACCGGGTCTGATTTTATCTTTAGTAAATAGTCCTGTTTCTAATACAAAACGCAATATATCTATATCAACACTTCCAATATTAGTATCGTAATAATACTCATGTAATATACAGAACCATCGCATCGCTTCCAAATTGAACTTATGATCCTTGATTCCTAATACCTGTAAGCAAATTCCCGCTTCTTTAAAACGTTTTTCTTGTATATAGTTTACTACTTTTTCAAAGGTATCTACAACTCCTGAGTATAATGGATTGTCAAAAATGCGCTGAGCATCATCCTTATCTACAGATAAATACGATAATATGAGCGCATCTTTATCATCAAATATTTCTTTTAAATCATTATAAATAGTATTTCTATCAATATTGTTTAATCCAATCACTAAACAACGTGACTTGATAGTTTCAAGTACTAAATTAGGTTTGGTTGTGGTTAGTATAGCTACAATATTAGATTCTGGTTCCTCCAAAAACTTGAGAAAGCTATTCATCGCCACTATTGAAGCATTATCAATCGCTTCAATAATATAAACTTTATGCTTAACACTCTCAAAACTTGTTTGCATAAACTTTTGTTGAAGGAATGCAATATCCTCTTTCTTTATACTTGCCTCTATACCACTAATATAAGCAAAGTCACCTAGATTACCTGCTAGTAATTTTTGACAAGCATTACATTCTTGGCAAGCATACCCATCTTGTTTCTCACAAAAAAGGCTTTGTGCCATGTAAAAGGCAGTATCTTTAGTATCTTGATCACCTACTAATAAATAAGCATGAGATACCTTATTAGTCTTTATTTGCTTAGAGAATAACTCTATAGACTCTTTTTGCCGTTCAATAAATTTCAACTAAAACCATCTGCTTTCTATGATTTCAATAACATCTTTAACTACCGCTTCTAGTTCTCTATTCGCATCCACTTTTACTACACGTTCATTATCAGCCATGATTTCCTGATAGCCATTATATACACGTTCGAAGAAATCTCTTCCTGATGTTTCTAATCTATCCATTTCACCCCGTGTATCTACACGACTTAATCCCACTTCTAAATCTACATCTAAGAAAATAGTAAGCGTTGGCATATGACCTTCGATCGCAAATGCATTAATATCTTTGACTGCTTGTGCACCTATTTCTCTACCATAACCCTGGTAAGCGATTGAACTATCCACAAAGCGATCACAAACAACCAGTTTTCCTTCATCAAGAGCTGGTAAAATCTTTTCAATTAAATGTTGACGACGTGAAGCCGCATATAAAAGGGCCTCAGTTCTATCATCCATTGTATGATTATCTTTATCTAATATAATATCACGAATCTTTTCAGCTATAACATTGCCTCCTGGTTCGCGTGTAACAATTATTGGTTGATTCAGTGCTTCAAAGTGATCCTTAACTAAAGCAGTTATTGTACTTTTACCACTGCCATCAATACCTTCTAAACTTATAAATAATCCCATGACACTAATCTCCTTGCCTTTTCATTATACCTTATATATCAACATATAGTAAGATTAAAAAAAACGACCGAAGTCGTTTTTATTCACTTGCTTTTGGCAATACAAATACTTGCTCATCACTCTTAGTCATAAGATGCTTTCCACGAGCATAATTTTGAACATAATTAGGATCTGATAATTTACTCTTAATACCTTCTAAATTACTTTCTTCCTCATTTAAGGCTAGAAGCTCTGCTTCTAATATTTTAATCTCTTGTTTACTTTTAGAAACCTTAGTCCATGACTTCACTGACGATTGAATTAAGAAAACAGATACGACTAGTAAAACAATACTAAATAAATTTTTAAATATCCTATTTAGAGTCAATGGTTTCTTACTTCGCACTTTCTTCTGTGACATAATATTTCCTCTTTTCGCTACTATTACTCTTAAATTATACTCATCTAGAACATAAAATCAAGTTTACTATATAGATTTCACAATACTGTCATACTTGCTTATCAATTCGTTGATCAAAAATTAGTTCATAATATGGAGGTGAGTCGCGGTGCATTTTCTCACTCATATACTCTACTTTGACGCGAATATGACGGTGTTCAAAGCGAATCTCTATTTCATCTCCTACCTGAACATCACTTGATGGCTTAGCTTCTCTGTCGTTGATAAATACACGACCATCATCGGCTAAGTCTTTAGCTACACTACGTCGTTTAATAACTCGTGCAACTTTCAAATACTTATCTAGTCTCATAATGATTTCTCCTTTATATTCTCTAATATGTAAATTAAATCCTCTATCCATGTTTCATTCACCAAGAATATTAATACTATCTTCTTATTTACATATTTTATCTTAATATCATAGGAACGATCTGATACGATCTCAAATAAGTGCGTTCCATCAACATTATTACTAAACTCTGGTGTAAAACTTAGCTCTATTTTATCTTTATACTCTTTAAATAACTCAACCCGATCATCTGACAAGAATATTTCTAAACGCTTCTTCTCTAATAGCATCTCAACTGTATTTGGTAGTTTACCATATCTATCTTGTAAGTTATTATTAAAAGATTTCAACTGAGCTATCGTTTTTATTTCATTAATATCTTGATAGATTTCTAGTTTCTCTCCATCATCACTTGTAAATCTCTCTGGTAGATACCCATCAATCTTAAGATTAAACGGTTGGCGTTCTTCCTTAACTTCTTTTCCTTGTTTAAGATCAATAGCCTCTTTAAGTAACTCAATATATAACTCAATCCCCACACTTTCAATAAAGCCTGATTGGTTTCCACCTAGCAACTCACCAGCTCCTCTTATCGTTAAATCTCGCATCGCAATCTTATATCCACTGCCTAAATGCGTAAACTCTTTAATCGCTTGAAGTCTTTTTTGTGCTACCTCTGTTAAACTCTTTTGACTAGGCACTAAGAAGTAAGCGTAGGCTAATCTATTACTACGACCTACTCTACCTTTAATCTGATATAACTGCGATAAACCGAATGTATGGGCATTATCAATTAGAATAGTATTCGCATTTGGAATATCTATTCCCGTTTCAATAATAGTTGTACATACTAAAACATTGATCTCTTTATGCACAAATCTAAACATAACATCTTCAATGGCATTGCGATCCATTTGTCCATGCACTACCCCTACTTTTGCTTTTTCAACATTACTAGCGATTGCTGAAGCGACCCCATATATACGCTCTACATTATTATATAAGTAAAACGCTTGCCCTGACCTATTGAGTTCTTTTTGAATAACATCATAAACTGTTTTTTCATTCTTCTCAATTACATAGGTCATTACTGGAAGTCTATCTTTAGGTGCTGTATTTAGTTGTGATAGAGAACGTATACCAATTAGTGACATTTGAAGTGTCCTTGGTATTGGCGTGGCACTTAGTGATAATACATCCACATTTACTTTAATCTCTTTAATCTTTTCTTTGTGTTCTACACCAAAACGTTGCTCTTCATCAATTATTAGTAAACCTAAATCATGATGAATCACATCTTTAGATAGAATTCTATGTGTACCAATTAAGATATCTACTTCACCTTTTCTAAATCTCTCAATTATGGTCTTTTGCTTAGCAGGACTCACAAACCTATTTAGAACTTCAATCTTTATTGGGTAGTTTTTAAATCTTTCAGTAAAAGTTTCAAAGTGTTGAGAACTTAAAATAGTAGTTGGACAGAGAAACATAACCTGTTTCTCATCTACAATAGCTTTAAATGCTGCTCTTATCGCTACTTCTGTTTTACCAAAGCCAACATCTCCAATTAGTAAACGATCCATAGGAGCACTAGACTCCATATCATTCTTAATCTCTTTTGTGGCTATTTTTTGATCATTTGTGAGTTCATATGGAAACTCACTTTCAAACTGAAGTTGATATTCACCATCAGGACTAAACGCAAAACCTTTTGCATGAGACCTCTCCTTATACAGTTCAATCAAGCGCTCAGCAACATCATTGACACTATCCTTGATTCTATCTTGATTACGTTTCCACGCACCACTACCAAGCTTACTTAGCCTCACAGAAACTGCTTCAGATGAAATATACTTACGAACTAAGTTAAACTGCTCCAATGGAACATACAACTCATCATTATCACGATATAGAATACGCATAAAGTCCTTTTGATGATTATCAAAAGTTTTAGTTGTGATTCCCATATACTTTCCAATTCCATATTGTCTATGCACTACATAGTCAAAAGTATCTAGATCTCCTATTTGATTTAGATTCTCAGCTTTATTAAACTTATCATCAAAACGATAAATACGACGATTTT
>CAZEQW010000058.1:0-7073 GCA_964514505.1 uncultured Erysipelothrix sp.
TTAGCCCCTGAATTTGAGATTAGTTCTTGAAGTTCGTCTTTGTCTAAAGTAAAATGTATTTGAGTCATAAGATTTACCCTTTCTATATGGTATGTGTCAAATACATTATAGCAAGTTAGGTAACTTATGGCTTTTTTACTTTTACACAATTATACGGACTTTATCACTACGTGCATCTAAATTTGATTTAATTAACTTTATAATCTTATTAGTGTATTAATATAAACATCATTTTTCTACTACCATCTTTCTCTCACCTATCGCATCTAATACATTTTCGATATTCTTGTGATCTAAGTTCTTAAAGAATTCTTTATCACTAAGTAGGGACAAAAATTCTCCCATGGCATTGAGATGTCGATGATTGTCTGGTGAAGAGAGTACAAATATATACTTAACTTCATTCTTTGGGTCACAACCAAATACGATAGGCTCTTTTAATACACCAATGCTTATACCATGTTTTAATGAGCCTCGTTCAGATATTGTGTGCGGCATCGCAACATTCGGGACAATAACAAAGTTATTAACTTCACTCTCATGCATGTTAACGATATGTTCAATATATGATGTACTAACTATACTATGCTCTATTAAGGGTTGGCCACTCTTTACAATAGCCTCTTTCCAATCTCTTGCTTCAATATCGAAAAGTATAAAGTCACTTTTAATTAAATCAGACAGTCTTAGCATATTTTGATCCTTAATATTATAATGCGATTTTTGAGAAAATTGTAATACATTAAGAATCTCATTCTTCAATTGAGTTTCATCCTCAATAGTAGTAAAGTGTGACCTAATAGCATTCATTATTCCTTCTAGGTATACAATCTCCGATTTTTCTAGACCTAATCTTAGATTTGCTTCCTGAATAATCTGGGACTTAGCCAAGGCATCCATAACAGGGGAAACCTTAACTATTGGGGTTTCAGATTCTATTAGTTCCTTAAAGTAATGCGTGGTGAAAACAATGTCAGGATCATATTTATTAAAATCAACCTTGGATACCTCTAGAGGCTTAAAAAACTCAAAATCCGGGAACATATCGCTTAACTCATTGTATAGAATAGCTGATGAACCAACACCATTTAAGCAGATAATGAGTGCTTTTAACCGGATTCTCTTTAGTTTCTTAACTGTTTTATATGCAGGCAAGAAGTGTAGCGTTAAATAAGCAAGTTCCTCTTGAGGAATCTTAGATTCTAATATTTTTGAAATAGGGCGCATTGTTTCATATACTAACTTGTATAACTCATTATACTCACTGACAACTTTATCTGACAAAGGATTTAAGATGGGGTGTTTAAATAGAAGTCGATAATAAGCCGGTCTAAAATGAGAATATATATGACGATAAATTGTCTCTGCATCATCAAACTTAACGCCACTTACAAGTTCAAATCGCTTAATTATCTTACCTACAAGTTCACCAATAAACAGCAAGTCAGCACTATCTTCTAATATATCTCCCACTGAAACGCCAATTATCCATGAAGTTAAATATTGAATATCTACTTCAAAATAATCAAGATCCTCTTTAAAGAAATTACTGAGCAATTCTTTAGTAAAATCATACTCTTTAAATGTATTCATCAATTCAATTTTAGGAATATCGTAGTATAAGTTTTGATCGCTTTTAAGATACATGATTCGATTCTTAATCATTATGAAAATATACATAAACTCATATAAACGGTCTTCGACAAACACAATTCCATATTTAATAGATAGTTTATCAATGAGAATTTTCATATAGTCGATAGTTTCCAGTTGGTGATTATACAAAAACAAGTTTAGTACTCGATAATTATGATGCACCCCCACAAAATCAAGTATTATATTCATCATGTGTTTTCTAATTAAGCGTTCTTTACCCTCTAGAAAGTAACCGTTTGTACGATCATTTACTACCTTTATATTATCCTCTGTTAGGGACTCACTTAACTCTCTTATATCCTGTAAAAGTGTAGATCTAGATACCTTTAGTGTTTGTAAAAAGTGTTGTAAGGACAAGTATTCTTGGTTAATAAACATCATCAAATAGATATATTTTTTTCGTTCTTGGCGATTCATATTGTATTCGCTCATTTGGTTTTGACTGTATAAATAATCAAATAGATGAATACGTGTACTTTCGTGAATCTGAAACTCTTTATTCTCACCTAATGTAATGATTGGTTGTCTTGAACTCTCTAAGTAGTAATTAATTTTATCAAGTCGATATAAAACCTGTCTTTGCGTTGCATCGAGCACAATCAAAGCGTCGAACAAAAATACTATTGGTCGACTAATTAATAAATTGATTAAGTTTAAAGTTTCAAAGTCCATCGAAAACCTCCGATTTTACACTTTTTGATAAAATTCTAACATTTTGACAATATCAGCATCAAGCTTTGAGCCAATCTGCTCAACTGGCATTCTTGCTTCTCCAACTGAATTACCCATTACTGTAACGATTCTTTTTATGACCGCCGGTACTGAAGCTCTCCTACAAACAACTCGAATCTCATCAATGTCTTTTTGTAGTTTATTTGCTATACTGTTTTCATTCAAACAAAACTTATTATATAGCATAACAATATGATTTGGAATAGCATTGGCTGTACTTGCAACTGCACCATGTGCTCCAAGCTTCATTGCTTCTAAAATCTTAGAGTCTGAACCAACTAATACAGAAAAGTCTTTTTGATCTTTCATTGTGTCTACATAACATTTTAAATTATCCATGTTTCCACTACTGTCTTTAATCCCGAGAATGTTACGGCAGTCTTTCAAATTTCCTAAGGTTTGGGGTTCTATGTTAACTCCTGTATTAGCAGGAATATTATAAAGTATAATTGGTAGGTTTACATTATTGGCAATTTTTCTAAAATGTTCTTCTAGCTCATTTTGGGTTAGTTTAATTAAATATGGAGAAATGATTGTTAAAGCTGTCGGAGATAGTTTTTCAATTCTTTTTGCTAGATCCAGTGTCTCCTTAGTACCACATGACCCAACTCCAACATATACAGGAACACGTTCGTTTACATAATTAATTACTAATTCGGCAAATTCAACTTTTTCATCATTACTTAATACGTGAAATTCACCATTTGTGCCAAGAATAAATAAACCATGTATTTTTGCATCTATTAAAAAATCAATATGTTTCTTTGTTGCCTCAACGTTAATAAGATCATCTTTCATTGGGGTAATCATTGCTGGTATTATACCTCTAAACATCCTACTTTCCTCCTTTAACACTCGCTCCTAATGCTCCTCCAGGATGCCATTTTACATATTTGTCATTATCCAACTCGTTTGAATCTTGAAGAATGACTGACAGCAATTGCAATATCAAAATTTCTATAATGATTGAAGCCCTAGGTGGCTTATTCAGAATGTCCCCTTCGTGGCTAACACCTGCATATAGATGAACATCACTTATATTCGATAACCAAGAATCTCTATCTCCACTTACTCCGATTATCTTTGCACCGTTTTTCTGAACAGTTGAAACAGTGTATTTCATCTCACTTGTTTGTCCACTATTAGAAATCGCAATCACTACATCATTTTTAGCAACTTGTCCAGAACTCCCATGCACAGCTTCTGTCCCATGAAGGTAATAGGTTGGGGTTCCAATTGAAGAAAATAATGAAGCAATATATCCTGCTACATAACTTGGCTTACCAATTCCTGTTACATGAAGTCGTCCTCCATTTTTCTGAGATTCAACAATGATATTTTTTGCTATTTCCAGTGACTCAATATTCAGTTGACTTTCGAAATCACTCATTTGGATATTTATATTATCTAAAAATAAATGTAAACTTTTACTCATTTTTTCCTACCTGTAATGGAATCATATTCTTTAACACTTCTTTCGATTCCATCCCTTATGATATTTACATCTACTGCTGAAACAAAGTAATTTATGTCCTCTTTATAGTGATCTAGTATTGCATTTGAACCTACTATTCCAAACATTTTATTATATTTTCTACACAGACTAACAACTTTATCTATGCTTTGTAATTGTTTAGGATGCATTATGTCGCCAACAACATCTAAAGAAATACTTAAATCAACGGGACCAACTATAATAGCATCTATCCCTTCCGTCTTTATAATTTCCTCAGCGTTTTCAATCCATATTAATTCTATGACCACCACTTGGTCCATAGTTAGTGTTCGCACCACTCGAGTAACCACGAATACCTATTGGTGGATATTTACTATAAGCGACCAATTGCTCTGCCATCTCTTTTGTTTCGATCATCGGAACCATAATTCCCCTAGCGCCACAGTCTAACGCTTGACTAATCTCCATTCTTGATAACTCACCAACTCTGATAAAGGTTGGTAAATTAATATTATTACCAAATAAAACTAAGTCATGCAGTTTGTCTGTTTGTAACATACCATGTTCTCCATCATAGAACATAAAATCTAATCCACCATTCTTTGCCATCAAATAAACTGCAGGGTTTATTAGTAGCTTAGTGAACATTCCATAGTACTGTCCATTAATTTCTTTCATATATCCTCCTTAAATAAAACACAAGAGCAAGTGAATTCTTGCTCTTGACTTTTAGTAAATTAAAATAAGTTCTTTAAAAATTCAACTAGTTTATAAATAAATGCTCCGACTACGTTATAGTCAACATTAGGGAACGATGCACCTTCAATACCTAGTCCCGCAAACATCGGATATAATAACAATGGTAATACTACTAAGAATATTCCAACAATAAACGATCCAAGAAGGGCACCTTTCCACCCACCATGGATATTACCAAATACTCCTGATGTTCCTCCTGAGAAGAATGCAATACCAGCTGCTGGAATCATAACAACCGGGCTCTTAAATACTACCATCAAGAATGTCCCGAAGAATCCTCCCAACAAGGCTCCAATGAAACCAATAATTACTGCAGTTGGTGCATAAGGGAATACAGCTGGGCAATCTACCGCCGGTACTGAGTTAGGAATGTATTTCTCTGAGATTGCTACAAATGCAGCAGTAATTTCAGCAATAAATTGACGAACACCATAAATAAGTACACTCATTCCTGCTGCAAACTGTAATCCTTGTAATAACGGATATATAAACCAAATGTCTAATCCTGCCATTTCTAACACCATATCCTTATGGCCTGAGAATACTGCCGCAAATACAGCAATGTAAAATAGAATAACCATGAATACTGCAACTGAGAATACAAAGTCTCTAAATAAGTTGAAAAACTTAGGTAATTTTATATCTGAGGCATCTCTTTGCTTAGTTCCTTTTCCTACAAGTTTTCCAACATAACCCGAGAAAGTATAACCAATCAAGTTGAAGTGACCCATAGCAATATCATTCCCACCAGTCAAATCATTCATAAACGGTTGAGCCATGGTTGGTAACGCCGCTCCACAGAACCCAAGTATAATTCCTCCCGCAATAATAACTACTGGTGAAGAAAATCCTAATCCAATAAATACTAATGATAAAACTGCCGCAAAGTACAGGAAGTGTTGACCTGTTAAAAATATAGCTTTAAATTTAGTATATTTTGCAAATAATAAGTTGAACACAAACCCCAAAATAAATACAAGAGCAACTTCAGTTCCAAATGTATTTAACGCTAATCCAGTTGCTACCTCTACCTGTGTAGTAACACCCTCAATACCAAAGCCTGCATTAAACAGGGCAGAGAAATTATTAATTACACCGGAAATTGCACTTGATCCAATATTAAATATCATGAATCCTAAAATAGTTTTAGTAGTACCTGAAATAATTTCGTCAATTGATTTTTTTTGTAAAATCAAACCTATCAAAGCAACTAACCCAACAATCAAGGCCGTATTACGTACTTGACCTAATAGTAAATCAATCATTTTTTCTATTCTCCTTTATTTTTTTCCTCTAAGAATTTTTCGATTTTTTCTTTTATTTCATCTTTACTTACAATATTTCTAATCCCGATTGCATATTTTACTTTATCTCTTAACTCATCAGCTAAGTCTTCCATTGTAAAAAGCAAATCTCCTTCATAACCAATCAACGAGTCTAAGTTTCCGTGTTCTGTCTTTATTGGATAATCATTTTCTTTGATTACTTGATCTATCTTAATCTTTAACAGTACACTTGAACCCATTCCAGCACGACAAGCAACTAGCGCCCTATACATAATTTTCCCTCCTTTCTTTATTTTTGATATAATCATGAACCTCTTGACTTGTATTAGCATTATCAAGAATATTAAAGAATTCTTGATTTTCAAATAACTCCGCCAATACCGAAAGCGCCTTCAAATGATTTTCATTCGTTGTGGCACTTAAAGTAAATAAATACTTTACAGGATCATTATCTTTATTTCCAAATTCAACGGATTCTCTTAGTACGGTTATACCAATCGCATCTTCTAATGCACCATTTTCTGGCCTTGCATGTGGTAATGCAACTTTTGGTAATAAAACGAAATACGGTCCATTTTCTTCAACAGATTTAATGATTCCCTCTATATACGAATTTTTTATTTTCCCTTGGTCTAACAAGGGTTTAGCAGACTTAACAATGGCTTCATGCCAATCTTCTGCGATAATATCAAGTTGAATTAACTCGACAGATACAAAATTTGATAACATATCATCACCGCCTCACATATTTATAATACAATACTATTTAACGATTAAATCATCGATTAGGTACAACTTTTGTTATGGCCACCACAAAAAGTATACTCACGATAGTTGTTATATCTAAAAGTACCACTATATTATTTTTGATTAATATGCATAACTCTTCTTATCTAAAGAAAATATAGTTCTTATACTTTAAAAATATAAGTTGAAATTGAGTTTTTATAACTAGGAAAGAAGTCTATATTTACTTTATTAATTATCAGAACTATTATAGCTAGCATGATTTTTAATGAAATCCCACACTTCTATTAACAAAAAAAATCTTATAAAAGTACTTTGCACATGTACTCTTATAAGATTCGCTACCAGTTTATTTATTTTTTACTTCTATACAATAATTTATTTTTTTCCTAAATTGCAATAGCAAGTTGTCCACTTGCATAAAAAATAATCATTAA
>CAZEQW010000059.1:0-2281 GCA_964514505.1 uncultured Erysipelothrix sp.
CCCTTGGAAATATCGATCACTTGAACCACGTTGCATAGCACTTAATGAACCCATACCAACATAGTTCTTAACCTTCTGACCATATACTTCAATTACTTCACCAGGAGACTCAAGCGTACCTGCAAATAAACCACCAAGCATAACACAGTCAGCACCTGCAGCTAATGCCTTAGCAATATCACCTGATAAAGTAATACCACCATCAGCAATAACACCAACACCATACTGCTTAGCTATATTATAAACATCATTAACAGCTGTCAGTTGAGGAACCCCAACACCAGCTACAACACGCGTAGTACATATTGATCCCGGACCAACTCCAACCTTAACAACATTAGCACCCGCATAAATTAAATCCGTGGCCCCTTGAGCCGTAACAATATTACCACCCACAATATCCAAGTCAGGAAAAGCATCCCTAATTAACTTAACAGAAGAAATAACACCCTCAGAGTGTCCGTGTGCACTATCCACTGTGACAATATCAACACCAGCATCAACCAACGCTTGAACACGCTCAATTGTATTAGCACCAACACCAACAGCAGCACCAACAACCAAACGACCCTTTGAATCAAGGTTAGCATCTACAAAATCATCTTCAACAACATGATCCTTCACATTACGAACCATTTGCGCCTGATCTTCAACACTCATATTCTTATGAACAAAACCAAGTCCACCTAACTTAGCCAACATAATTGCCATTCTATCCTCAGTAACTGTGTCCATAGCTGCTGAAATCAAAGGCATATTCAAAGTAATCTTTTCCGTAAGACGCGTCCTTAACGAAACCTCAGCTGGAACAACCGAACTCTTCGCAGGTACTAACAATAAATCATCAAATGTGTATGCTTCCTTTATCACTTTTCCGTTCACAAATATTTCCTCCTAAATTTGTATTATTATAACGCATTAAGCCCATTTATGCAAAGAGAAAATACCAGTAAAACACAGGCTTTTATCAACAAAAATCAAGAATACCCTTACATTACAACCTAATAAAAAGAACACATAACTTAATGCGCCCCTTCATTATCAACCTCGACATTTCTCAATGAACTTATATTACTCAATCTAACTAAAATAAATGACTCCTTCTTCTTAACAACATAACTAAACTCAGCATAACTTCTATCTAGACGCAAAAGTTTAACTCTCAAACTCCCACTAAATGAATAGTTATAATCAGTCAGATAGAAATCACTCAACTCAATATTAACTTCCTTACCAATATGAGGACGCAAATCATCATATATTCTCATAACATGATTTGACTTAACAATTGGATCCTCACTTTGCTTCTTAATAGTACTTTCAATACTATAGAGTTTAAATATAATAACGACCAATAATATACCAATCAACATTATCCCAGCCTCCGTAATCCAATGATATTCTCAACATTATATATAATATAGTCCTCTTTCTTACCCTCAATAGCTTTTATAGTTGCCCAATTACCATCAACCTCACAAATCATAGCGTTACTATACTGAAATCCCACGGTTTGAATAGAACATGGAATACCAATCCACTCACTTAATAAAGATAACCCAGACGAAGGACCAGACTCAATATCATTTAGACTCTTTCCATACAAAGACAATAACAACTGTGTTTTAGCTATAGACGGTACACTTGTTCCATTCTCCCAATTGGATATCGTCTGTCGCGTAACATCTATTGCATCAGCCACTTCCTCTTGAGTTAACCCAGATTCCTTACGTAACTTTAATAATTTCTCACTTAACATACTAATCCCCCTACTCTTTACCTAATGATATGAAAATATACATCACATGTCTAGCAAATTTCATATACAACGGCGCAAAATACTTTTGCACACTCACTTATTCATATAATGAATCTTATCTAGGAAAGAAATATGATATTATATACATATGGAAAAATTAAATATAAAACTCGCGATATTTGATATCGACGACACCCTCATCAAAAGAGGCAAAACAACAATCGAAGATAGTGCCCTAAAAGCACTACATACACTAGAAGAAAATGGCATTGAAGTACTCGTCGCAACAGGACGTGCTTATATTTTTGTGCACGACGATGTTAAAACACGACTCAATCCAGATTACGCAATCACAAACACAGGTGCATGCATCTATCACAAAGGTAAACTTCAAAGTAAGATTCAGATGAAACGCGAAGACGTTAATGCTATGATTACTTACGCAAGAGAACACAACTTAAGTATCGCACTTAAGCAAGAACATCATATGCCTGTATACAATGGATTAACTGAGTTTCAAAC
>CAZEQW010000059.1:2381-6865 GCA_964514505.1 uncultured Erysipelothrix sp.
GATGCAGCTAACGATATAGAAATGATTCAAAAAGCTAAGATAGGAGTTGCTATGGGTAATGCTATTCAAGAACTAAAAGATGTAGCTGATTATGTCAGTGCAGATATATTAGAGGACGGTATTCAAAAAGCACTTCAAAACTTTAACTTACTATAAGATGACAAAAAGCGGATTTCTCCGCTTTTTTACTTACCTATTTTATTAATCAGTAATAGCCCATTCTGGTAACTCATTACCACGTCGAACTAAAATACCCTTTTGGTAATCCGTTTGATTAATGAAATGAAGAATCATTTTCTCTTCCTCTTCATTACATCCC
The DNA here is from genome assembly GCA_964514505.1 of uncultured Erysipelothrix sp. Lineage (GTDB taxonomy): Bacteria > Bacillota_I > Bacilli_A > Erysipelotrichales > Erysipelotrichaceae > Erysipelothrix. The sequence goes on from CAZEQW010000059.1 coordinate 2,701, forward strand.
ATTAACAACTTAACTTCTAAGTCACGTTTTAAGATGTCCCCAACGATCATGATCGATTCCACTTTGGTAGACTTAACGCTGCCCTTAAATACCTTGATGGCGTCTGTATCTGTTAAGTAGCCATAATCAACAGGATAAACCATATTTAAATACTCAGGATGATGACTATCTTTAGGTTGTGAGATTACAATATTAGTAGATAGAACTAATGAATCAATCTTCTGCCAGAAATAGCCATTATTTAATAAGTTTTCTTTCATAATCAGCCCACACTTTCACAGTGTTATTATACACTGTTTTAATAAAATGTAAAGAAAAGAAACCAATATGAAAACATTTTCATACTATAATCAGCAGTCTTCCAAAACATGGTCAAAGGCCTGAGTAAATATTGACATAACATGATCATCAGCCAAAGAGTAAAACACATTTAAACCAACTTTCTCATACTTAACTAAATTAGACTTACGCAAACTAGAAAGTTGATGAGAAATAGCAGATTGTGACATACCCATTATTTTAGATAAGTCATTCACACTACACGTTTCAACCTCAGATAAAATACGCAATATTTTAAGACGAGTAGAGTCTGCATACATCTTAAAAAGATCCATCATTTCTGCAAACGTATCTAGTTCACTCTCAATAGATGCTTTCATTGATTCAATTGTTTTGGTATCTAGCACCTTTGGCATCGCTATCCCTCCATTACGATCTTAATTGCTTCTGCTACAGAATCCACAACATAATCAGCTGATTCTTTCAACATTTCATTACCATCACTCATCGCAAATCCGATGAACTTCTCGATCATAGGTTGATCATTTTGAGCATCACCTATCACAAAAACTTTCTCACGATTATAATGCTTAGCAATTGCACTCATTCCAACAGCTTTATCAACACCAACAGCTCCAACATCCACAAACGGACCATTTTGGTGTGCTTCTACTCCTTTGATTGTATCATTAATTAGCTCTGCAAGTTTATTAGCACGTTTCTCTTCACCATGAAAAGTTAGGAAACTTTGGACCTTACTATCTAAGATAGTATCAACATCAACCAACTCCATTGGATTATCTTCCCAAACACTTTTACCATTAGTATCCTGAAAAGCACGACCTCCATCATGAATAATATACGAGATTGGTTTATACTCTTGAAAGAAGTCATATACTAACTTAGCACTTTCTTTTTCAATTGTATTAGTAAACAACTCCATATCATTACTATCAATTGCACTGCCACCATTACTACCTACTAAGAAGTCAACTTCAATGTTATTGCGTTCTACTTCCTGTTTCAAAACCGCAACAGCACGACCTGAAACTAAACCAAATAAATTACCCTGAGCACGAAACTTTCGAATCATCTCCAAATCTTTCTCATCAATACCCTTATCTACATCTTTAAATAGAGTACCATCGTAATCTGAAGCAAAAATCATTTAGCCATCACCCTCTTTGTTTTTCTAATATATGTTGCCATTCTCATTCCTGCAATACAGCCATCTCCAACTGCCTTAGCAATCTGCTGAATACCAGGTGTACAGTCTCCTGCCGCAAACATGCCCGGAATATTTGTCTCCATATGTTCATTAACCACAATACGATTACTACTTGTTTCTACTCCAAGCTTTTGAGCAAGATCCGTTGAACTTGCAGTACCAAGTGCCACAAAGACACCCTGCACATCTAAACTTCTATCTTCAAACACAACACTACCAATCGTATCTTCACCATCTAAACTAACAATCTTGTCTGTAATCACTTCTATACGCTCATCAAAGGACGCTGTAGGCTCTTTACCATCGGTTAATACATAAACCTTGCTCGCTACTGCAAGCAGTTCATTGGCTTCACTAGAAGCATAATCACCATCACCAATAACAGCGACCACCTTATTACGATAGAAAAAAGCATCACATACAGCACAATAAGAAACGCCCTTACCATCATACTTATTTATATTACGAATACGAGGTACCGTTCTATGAGTACCACTCGCAAATAAAAACGAAAGCGCATGATACGTTTCATTCTTAGTTTTAACTACAAACCCTTCGCCATCATAGGAAAGCGAAACTACCTCATCAGTTTCAACCACAACTCCCAAACGACGCGCTTGATCAATACCCTTTTCAACCAAATCAGGACCACTTATTGAATCAAACCCATAAAAATTCTCAACCTCACGAGCCTTAACACACATCCCAATATCCTTACCCACTACAATAGGATTAATATTAGCTCTCTTAATATATAAAGAAGCCTGAATACCCGCAGGACCTTTACCTAAAATAAATGCATCTGTCTTTATCATTTTAACAACCTCACTACCTCTTATTATATGCATTTTATCTAAAACGTTCAACATGAAAAAAATCATTAAATTTGATTAAAACTATTGAAATTCAATAAACATAGGAGTATAGTTAAATATGCAGCCGCTCCGTTAGCTCAGCAGGCAGAGCAACAGACTCTTAATCTGTGGGTCCACGGTTCGATCCCGTGACGGAGCACCAAGATAAAACATACAGTCCAAGATAAAACTTGGACTTTTATTTTACTTCTATGTTAAAGTATATAAAAATAGGAGGCACTAATGAACTCAATAAGAAACTTCCGCTCACTATCAGGGATTAAAACTCCACTAGGTACTCTAAGAGAAAATACACTCTTCAGAGGCGGACCTTTAAATAATATTCAAGAAAGCGACAAGCAACTCTTACTCGATAAATATAATGTCAAGACCATCATAGATTTTAGAAACTCACACGAAGTTAATAACGAACCAAACGAAAATATCCACAGTACAATTTACAAGAACGTACTCATTATGCAAGAAGAAGGAGAAGTTTCCGCTGACCCTAAGGATATAGCCAAGGCAAAAACAGAGACAAAAGACGACAGTTTTATGTATGACATCTATCGCGACTTCGTTAGAACAGAACTTGCCCATCAAGGCTATAAAGACTTCTTATTAACTATAGCTAACCAAAACAATGGCGCAACATACTTCCATTGCACGGCGGGAAAAGATAGAACTGGATTTGCTGCAACACTAATTCTAATGATACTAGGTGCAGACATGGATACGATTATGGAAGAATTCCTAAAGACAAACACACTAATCCTAGAACACAAAGATGAACTACTTGATTCAATAGTTAAGTTCTATCCATTTGATACAACTAACGAAGAACTTGTTATGGAAGTCATCGGCGTTAAGGCAGATTATCTACGAGCTAGCTTCGATGAGATTGAAAAACAATACAGAACCTTTGACAACTACATCAAAGAAGCACTACAATTAGATAAAGAAACACTTGATAAAATAAGAAAGAATCTACTTAAGTAGATCAAAGGAGACTATATGTTAAAGAAACTCGATTTCAAGAAGCAACTATCAATTAGTTCAATCATCGCTGGAACTACAGTAGTTTTATTAAGTTTAGCAGTATTTGTTTTACTAGGATCACCCTTCACATGGTCGGTACTAATTAACTATATTATACTAAGTTTAGTGTTAGGCTTATATCTATTCACTATAATGCGCCTACACTACAATCTAGCGTTCATCTTATTCCTAATTGGCTACTTCTTCGCATTTGCAGTTTTATTCTTCGCCTATGCAGGAGGATCACAAAATGGATTTACAGATTTAGCTGGCTTCATTGGTTTTCTACTTATTATTGGATTAGTAATGGTACTTGGTGTAGCTCTCGAAATCCTAATGAAGACAAGGACAAATCTCAAAGAAGAACTTAAGCACAGCAAAACACCAACTGACTATATAGAAGCAGAAGTAGTTGAAACTAAAGATACAGAAAACACATCAAAATAAGATGTGTTTTTTTATACCTTGTAGTGCCAAATTAAAAAGCTGCAGAATTAACCACAGCTTTGAAACTTCAATTATTTTTTAATGTTGAAGAATGTATCCATTCCTGAGTACTTAGCAGCAGTACCTAATTGATCCTCAATACGGATTAATTGATTATACTTAGCTAAACGGTCAGTACGGCTCATTGAACCAGTCTTAATTTGACCAGCATTGAACGCAACAGCAATGTCAGCGATTGTTGTATCTTCAGTTTCACCTGAACGGTGTGAAACAACTGAAGTAAACCCAGCACGCTTAGCCATTTCCATAGCATCAAATG
>CAZEQW010000060.1:0-6779 GCA_964514505.1 uncultured Erysipelothrix sp.
GAAAAAGATGATATAAGTTAATACTCATTATCATAGAATACAAATAGTGGTACTATGTTTGATGCTGTATTTTAAAATGTGTTATAGAGTTATCTATAGTGTATTTAAGTCATTATTATTCTTGTGATGAAATGTATAGTTACTGGATTTGATTTAGTTATCATTTCTATAAAAGCATTTAATTAGCATAATTTTTTTAAATTTTACAATCGTAACAGGTTGTAGTTTTTAGGTTGCAACAATCTTATTTAAAAATAATTATTCTTTAGTAAATTACCTCTGTAAATGGGATTGGTTGATTATCTAGTTAACTGTCATGAAGTTTAAGTAAACGCTTTCATTTAATGGTTGATGTTGCTATAATAAATATATAGTTAAGAGGAGGTTACTATGAGTATGCAGTTTGTTTATATGTTCTCGGAAGGTAATGCGTCGATGCGTAATACCTTAGGTGGTAAGGGTGCAAACTTAGCGGAAATGAGCGGTTTGGGATTGCCGGTGCCTCAAGGATTTATTGTGAGTACAGATGCCTGTGTTAGGTATTATGATGAAGGGAAAGTAATTGCAGAGGATATAATTAAGGAAATACACGAAAAATTACTGGAACTTGAAGATATTAGTGGTAAGAAGTTTGGGTCTACTGAGAAACCATTGTTGGTTTCTGTTAGAAGTGGGGCTCGTGTTTCTATGCCTGGTATGATGGATACAATCCTTAATTTGGGATTAAATGATGATGTGGTAGTAGCGATGGCTCGTGATAATGAGTTTGCTGCTTATGACTCCTATCGTCGTTTGATTCAAATGTTTGGTGAAGTTGTAATGGGTGTTGAAAAAGGACACTTTGATGTAGATATTGATACTATTAAGAAGAAGTATAAAGTAGATAGTGACCATGACTTAAGTGTTGATGCTTTAAAGGAAGTTATTGCTCGATATAAAGATACGTATAGACGTGAGGTTGGATCTGATTTTCCAAGTGATCCAGTTGAACAGTTGCTGTTGGCTGTTGAATCGGTCTTTAGATCATGGAATACACCGCGAGCTATATATTATCGTCGCATGAATGATTTCTCAGATGATTGGGGTACGGCAGTTAACGTTCAGGAAATGGTGTTTGGTAATATGGGTGAAGGTTGCGCAACTGGTGTTGCATTCTCTCGTAACCCAGCTACTGGTGAAGATGAATTATATGGTGAGTTTCTTTATAATGCTCAAGGTGAAGATGTAGTTGCAGGTACGCATACGCCATTACCAATGAGTGAATTAAAGGAAACGATGCCAGAGTTATATGATGAGTTCTATAAGACTGCTAAGAAACTTGAAAAGCATTATCATGATATGCAAGATATGGAATTTACAATTGAGCGCAATAAGTTATTTATGTTACAAACGCGCTCAGGTAAACGAACGGCCCAAGCGGCAGTTAAGATTGCAGTTGATATGGTAGATGAGGGTGTAATGACTCCTGAACAAGCGGTTAACGCAGTGGATGTTGGTGTTGTGGATGGTTTATTACATCCGCAGTTTGATCCAAAGTATGTTGAAAGTATTGAACCTATAGCGAAAGGATTACCGGCATCACCTGGGGCTGCCTCTGGTGTCATTGCCTTTACTGCTGCAAGGGCAGTTCACTATTTTGATTTAGGTCGAGATGTAATCTTAGTTAGACTTGAAACATCACCTGAGGATATTGAAGGAATGCACGTATCACGTGGTATATTAACGGCTCGTGGTGGAATGACATCACATGCCGCCGTAGTAGCACGTGGTATGGGTAAGAGTTGTATAGTAGGTAGTAGTGATATTGTCTTTAATAAAGACGGTGTTGTTATTGGTGATACTTTGTTTGAAGAGGGTGATGAAATATCCATTGATGGTGGTACTGGACTTATTTATATGGGTAGAATGGCCACACAAGATGTGACCATTGGTGAAGATTTTGAAAAGATTTTAGAGTGGTCTGACACGCTAACAGATTTAGATGTATACACGAATGCTGATACACCTCACGATGCCCTTAGAGCCCTTGAGTTTGGTGCTAAGGGGATTGGTTTAATTAGAACGGAACATATGTTCTTTGAGAGCGATAGAATCCGTGCGGTTCGTGAAATGATATTAAGTACCAGTGTGGCTCAACGAGAATTGGCTTTAAAGAAAATTCTTCCTATGCAAAGAGGTGATTTTGAAGATATCTTTACTGTAATGAAGGAACTGCCAGTCACAATACGTTACTTAGATCCGCCTTTGCATGAATTTATGCCAACTACTACTCAAGATATAGAAGAGTTAGCAGAAGTAATGAATATGGGTGTTCATGAGTTACGTGAAGTAATCAGATCATTGCATGAATACAATCCAATGATGGGACACCGTGGTTGTCGCTTAGCAATCACATATCCTGAGATTGCGCTTATGCAGACAAGAGCAGTGATTGAAGCTGCTATTAATGTAACACGTGATTATGGATATAAAGTAAAACCTGAGATCATGATTCCTTTAGTGGGTGATGTTGCAGAGTTTACTTATTTATCTAAGCAAATTCGTGAACTTGCTGATAGTTTAATAAATGATTCTGGTATCACTGTTAATTATAGAGTAGGAACTATGATTGAATTACCTAGAGCTTGCTTACTAGCTGATAAAATTGCAGCGGAGGCAGATTTCTTCTCATTTGGTACCAATGATCTAACACAAATGACTTATGGTTTCTCACGTGATGATGCTGGTGGATTCCTTAAGGATTATTATGATAAGGGAATTTATGGGACCGATCCATTTGCTTCACTGGACACAACAGGTGTTTCTCAGTTAATTGACATTGCGATTGCTAAGGCACGCATTATTAAACCTGACATTAAGATTGGTATTTGTGGGGAACATGGTGGAGATCCTAAGTCAATTGCTTACTTTAAGAAGGCAGGATTTGATTATGTATCCTGTTCACCTTATCGAGTACCGATTGCTAGAATTGCTTTAGCACAAAATAAGTAAAATATTAGAGCGCCATATTTCAAAATATGGTGCTTTATTTACGTTTGTAGAAATTTTCAATGATAGTTAAAGATAATAGAGCAATATTAATGCTAAAGACTTGTTATCTAACATACTATTATAATGATAATACGAAAAATCAAAAGATGATAATCTTGAATATTACTGTAATATGGACATACTATTAGACAATAAATATTTGTAACGTATAATAGATATAGTAAAGAGGGATAATATGATAAAAGGAATAATATTTGATTTTGATGGTTTGTTGGTTGATACTGAAGTTATTTGGTATGAGGTCTTTGAGGAGTACTTTAGAGTGAATCATGATTATGATTTTAGAATTGAAGCATACAATGAGTTTGTGGGTACTAGTGGTAATGATCTTTTAAAGGAATTGTTTTCAAAGTTTGATTTAGATCATGATTTAGAGATGCCTGCGATTCGAGAAGAGTTTAAGCGTCGCAGTAATGTGTTGGATTTTATGCCAGGTGTTAATGAGTTGATTAATGAGGTTAAGGAAATGGGATTACAAATGGGGATTGCGACGAGTTCTCCTTATGAGCGTCCTGATCGTATCTTAACAAGAATGAACACGAAACACTTGTTTGATTATATTCATGGTCGTGAGGATGTTGAACATGCTAAGCCTGAACCTGATTTATTTTTAAAAGCTTTGGATACAATGGGATTGGAAAAACATGAAGTGCTTATCTTTGAGGATTCATATAATGGATATCTTGCGGCTAAAGCAGCTGGAATAGAAGTTGTAGTAGTGGTAAATGAAGTAAGTCAGTATAGTGACTTTGGTGAAGATGTAGAAACTTTAAAATCTATGACAGAGTTTAGTTTGAAGGAGTATGTTGATGGTAAATAGTTTGGACCTAGTTATCTTTGATATGGATGGCGTTATTATTGATAGTGAGTATCAGTATCTAAAAATGCAGCAGGAAGTTATTGCTAAAGATGGCATCGTGGTTAATATTGAGGACTTGTATCCACTGGTTGGATTAGATTGGGATCTTCATTTTGAGTATGTTTTGTCATTTTATACTGAAAATAAGTCTCATGAAGAAGTAAAGCAAGCTATGTTTTCTCATCTTGATAGTGTTGAAGTGGATTACACTAAGTGGGTATTTGATGATGTTGTTGATACAGTTAAAAGATTGCATGATATGGACATTAAGATAGCTTTAGCATCTAATTCTAATCATAAGGTAATGGTTGAAGTTTTAAAGCAGTTGGGTATTGATAAGTTTTTTAGTAAAGTAAGTAGTGCTGAGTTTTTTGAGCAAGGAAAGCCTCACCCAGAGATATATGAAGATGTAGTGAGGAGTCTTGAAGTAGATCCTAATCGTGTCTTGGTGATTGAAGATTCTATGTCGGGAATCCAAGCAGCGAAAGATGCAGGTTTAAGAGTGTTTGCGATTAAAGATGAACGCTTTGGAATTGATCAAAGTAAAGCAGATGATCATATTAGTATGGTTTCAGATATATTTGACAAGTAGGGGAATCTCTCTTACAATTAGTTAGTGAAGAAAATAGCAGTTTTTACTGCTTTTTATGTGGATGGAGGATGTTATTCTTTGAATATTTTTATTAAGTTGGCTTTAGTTGTTAGTTTTGGTTTTGTAGGTGGTAAGATTGCTCGTAAGTTGAATTTACCTGATGTAACTGGTTTTTTAATTGGTGGTTTGTTTCTAGGACCTTCTTTCTTGAATATCATTGAGGCTGCAGATGGTCCGATGATTAATTTCATTAATGAAGTTGCTCTATCAGCAATAGCCTTTAATATTGGTGGAGAGTTTTTAATTAAAACGATTCGTAAGTTAGGTAAAGAAGTCTTTATCATTACAATATTTGAGGTATTGGGTGTTGTTGCTTTGGTGTTCTTTGTAATGAATGTGGTTCTAAAGCAGAGTTTTGTATTTAGTATCATGGTAGCTTCTATGTCAGCAGCAACGGCTCCTGCAGGTACGATGATGGTAATTCGTCAATATCGAGCTAAGGGTCCAATGACTAATACGATTTTACCAGTAGCAGCGCTTGATGATGCTTTAGGTATTATGGTATTTGGTTTAGCGATGTCTCTAGCTAAGATTACTCTTGGTGAAGTTACAGGGAGTAGTTTAGCTTTAGCGGCTGCACCTTTTCTTGAGATAGCATTCTCGTTACTGTTGGGCGGTGTACTTGGATTGATACTGTCTTACTTAACCAAGTTTGTTAGTTCAAGTGAGGAAATGACATCATTTATTATAGTTTTCATTTTGGCTAGTTCAGGATTATCGTACTACTTAGATCTTAGTTCTCTATTGTCTTCAATGATGATGGGAGCAGTATTTGTGAATATTGCTCGAAAACCAATGAAAGTATTTAGTAACATCAATCAGTTTATGGCTCCATTTAATCTTTTATTCTTTGCGTTTGCTGGAACGAGTTTAAATCTATCTCTACTGGGGTCAATTGGATTATTAGGTATTGCTTATGTTATGTCTCGCTTGATCGGTAAAGTACTAGGAGCAACCATAGGTGCATATGTTGCAGGTTCTGATGATGTAGTTAAGAAGTACTTAGGTTGGGCACTATTGCCTCAAGGTGGTATCTCTATTGGGCTATCAATGATTGTTTCGGAACAGTTGCCTGAGTTTAGTGGAGGTATTGTTACTTTAATTCTATTCTCAGTTCTTGTGTTTGAGATTGCTGGACCTATATTAGCGAAAGTAGCCATAACAAAAGCTGGTGAAACACATGCCATATGATAAGGAGGGCACTATGTACGCATTAGTATTAGTATTAAATAAAGTTGATGAGTTAGAAGATGTATTAGCAGCCATGATGAAGGCTGGAGTTAAGGGTGCAACTATCCTTGATTCTCAAGGTATGGGTTCTGCTATTGTGATTGGTAACAATCAGAATCTACCACTATTTGGTAGTTTAAAGTCTATGTTTGACCGTGAACATCCGTATAATAAGACAGTGTTCACAATAATTGAAACCGAAGAGTTATTAAATAATACAATCACAGCAATTCAAGATACAGTAGGAAACTTAGATAAACCTAATGAAGGTCTAATGTTTACCGTTCCTGTTATGAATGTTTATGGAATGAAAAAGGACGCTAGTTAGTTATAAACTAGCGTTTTTTACTGCAAATAAAGATTATGCATTATTTTCACATACTTTTCATAACTAAACCCTATATATATATATTGCAATATAAGATATAATTAATTTAAGAAAAAAGGAGAAAGTATATGAAAAAGATTCTTTTAGGTTTTATTGCTTTGGTTTTGGTTGGTTGTTCAGGAACTGGTAATGCAAATGATGGTAAAATTAAAGAGTTAGAAGCTGAAGTGTTGGCCCTACAAGAGAAGTTGAATAATTTTGGTGGAGAAGCAGAATCACGAGAAGGAATTACATTTAAAGATAAGGTAGTTATCAAGATGAATGTATTAGATAAGTTGGAAGGTGACACACTTTTCCCACATCAAGTAGTTGCAACGCCTCTTGATCGTGATCATAATACACCGCAATTATTGACGACTTCTGCAGAAATATATGATACATTAGAGGTTGGTAAAGAGTATATGATGGAAGTCTACTATATCTTTGTGGTTGAAGAAGGTAATATTAGATTTGAAAGTAGTATTACTGAAGTAGTTAAATAGAGTTAAGTAAAAGATGTTTTATCATAATCGATAAAACATCTTTTTACTAGTTATTTAAGTTTTTACTTAACTCTTTAAGGCCCTCTGTCATTGTATAATCGTAAGTGCCTTGATACC